>NZ_JBHTUD010000011.1:232879-256348 GCF_042794235.1 Nocardia sp. NPDC056541 | reverse complement strand
GCAGGTTTCCGGTGTATGTCAAACCCAGGTAAGGTTCTTCGCGTTGCATCGAATTAATCCACATGCTCCGCCGCTTGTGCGGGCCCCCGTCAATTCCTTTGAGTTTTAGCCTTGCGGCCGTACTCCCCAGGCGGGGTACTTAATGCGTTAGCTACGGCACGGATCCCGTGGAAGGAAACCCACACCTAGTACCCACCGTTTACGGCATGGACTACCAGGGTATCTAATCCTGTTTGCTACCCATGCTTTCGCTTCTCAGCGTCAGTTACTTCCCAGAGACCCGCCTTCGCCACCGGTGTTCCTCCTGATATCTGCGCATTTCACCGCTACACCAGGAATTCCAGTCTCCCCTGAAGTACTCTAGTCTGCCCGTATCCCCTGCAAGCTTAAGGTTGAGCCCCAAGTTTTCACAGAAGACGCGACAGACCGCCTACAAGCTCTTTACGCCCAGTAATTCCGGACAACGCTCGCACCCTACGTATTACCGCGGCTGCTGGCACGTAGTTGGCCGGTGCTTCTTCTACAGGTACCGTCACTTGCGCTTCGTCCCTGTCGAAAGGGGTTTACAACCCGAAGGCCGTCATCCCCCACGCGGCGTCGCTGCATCAGGCTTTCGCCCATTGTGCAATATTCCCCACTGCTGCCTCCCGTAGGAGTCTGGGCCGTGTCTCAGTCCCAGTGTGGCCGGTCACCCTCTCAGGTCGGCTACCCGTCGTCGCCTTGGTAGGCCGTTACCCCACCAACAAGCTGATAGGCCGCGGGCCCATCCTGTACCGATAAATCTTTCCACCCAAAGTCATGCAACCTTGGGTCATATCCGGTATTAGACCCAGTTTCCCAGGCTTATCCCGAAGTACAGGGCAGATCACCCACGTGTTACTCACCCGTTCGCCGCTCGTGTACCCCGAAGGGCCTTACCGCTCGACTTGCATGTGTTAAGCACGCCGCCAGCGTTCGTCCTGAGCCAGGATCAAACTCTCCGTTGAAGACTCTCGAAAACACCCCGAGGGATGCAATCAAAATTATCTAACTAGAGTCCGAAAACCTAGCAAAGCCAAACACCAGCAAAAAAGTTTCGCTGTTGTTTTTCAATGTCCAACCTCCATGACCGGGGGGTACATGAAAGCTGGAACCAATATAAATATTGGCACTGACATTCATCGACACACTATTGAGTTCTCAAAGAACACACGCACACACTTCTACCCACAACTTCTCGGAGGGGTTTCGGTGAGGCAAGGGTTCAAACTTTAGCTCAGGAAGCTCACCGGAAGCAAGTTCCGATCAAGTAACCCTGAACACATGATCAGTCAGGCGCTCAACGTCCTACCTCGTGTCCCAGCCGCTGGGCGACTGAGTCGGTGTCCGTGTCGCTCTGACTCGAATAAAGTTACGTGCCGACCAACACGAAGTCAAATCGGCTGGTCAAGGGTGGTTTCCAAGCAGCGGACCGGCGGTGAACCAGCTCGGTGCGGCCGCGGTGAAGCGGTGGCGGTCCCACTGTCCAGCGCCGGCGGGGATCGCGCCGACTATCGGGGTCTCGGTGACTCGCGGAAGGTCGTCGCGATTGCACCGGGAGGCGAGGTCGGGATCGGTCGGCCAGGAGCCGATGACCAAGCCGGCGCAGGGAACACCTGCCGCGGCGAGGGTCCGGGTGGTGAGTTCGCTGTGGTTGAGGGTGCCCAGGCCGGCCGCGGCGACAACCAGTACCGGTGCACCGATCTTCTGGGCGAGGTCGAGCAGGGTGAACTCGCCCATCCGCACCAGCAGTCCGCCCGCGCCCTCGACCAGCACCAGGTCGGCATCGGCGAGCGATTCGACGGCGGCGACGGTCTCGCTCAGGGTCAGCAGCGGCATGGCCGCGCGCCGCGCGGCGGTGTCGGGAGCGAGTGGTTCCGGGTAGCGAGCGAGCTCGAGGGTGCGGGTCACCCCGGTCAGGCGGATGACTTCGGCGAGGTCGCCGGGTTCGCCGGGGGCGATGCCGGTCTGCGCGGGCTTGCAGACAGCGACCGTGCGTCCCGCTGCCTGCGCGGCCGCGGCCAGTGCCGCGGTCACGACGGTTTTGCCGACATCGGTCGAGGTGCCGCTGATCAGCAGGACAGTCATGCCGTCACCGATTCCTTGCCGTGGGCCGACGCGAGTACGTCGCCGAGGACCTCGGCGATCGTCTCGAGTTCGGCGGATGTCAGGTCGGCGCGGGCGGTGAGCCGCAGCCTGGAGGTCCCTTCGGGGACCGAGGGCGGGCGGAAGCAGCCGACGTCGAGGCCGCGGGCGCGGCATGCCTGCGCGGCATCGAAGGCGACTCGAGCTTCGCCGAGGACGACGGAAACAACCGCGGAATCCGGTTCGGGGACCCCGGCGATCCGGGCGATGTCGGCGGCGCGGTCGAGAACGCGGGTGGCCATCGACGGGTCGCGGCGCAGCAGCGACAGCGCGGCGCGAGCCGCACCGACGGCGGCGGGAGCCAGGCCGGTATCGAAGATGAAGGTGCGCGCGGCATCGATGAGGTGGGCACGGATTCTGGCATCGGCCAGGACGACGCCGCCCTGGGCGGCGAATGCCTTCGACAGCGTCGCGGTGATCACGAGGTCCGGTTCGCCCGCCAAGCCCAGCTCGTGCACGAGCCCGCGTCCACCCTCGCCACGGACCCCGAGTCCGTGCGCTTCGTCGACGATCAGGATCGCGCCGTTCGCACGGGTGACGCGATGCAGGTCGGCCAGTGGTGCGAGATCGCCGTCGGCGCTGAAGACCGAATCGGTGAGTACCAACGCGCGCTCTTCGGTGCGCTCGGCGAGCAATCGTTCGATCGCGGCGACATCGCGGTGCGCGGCGATCGCGACTCTGGCCCGGGAAAGCCTGCACGCGTCGACCAGTGAGGCGTGCGAGCCCGCGTCGGAGACCACGAGGGTGCCGCGTCCGGCCAGCGCGGTGACCACGCCGAGGTTGGCGGCGTAGCCCGTCGCGAAGACCAATCCTGTTTCGGCGCCGACGAATTCGGCCAGTTCGAGTTCGAGGAGCGCGTGCTCGGTGGTCGTTCCGGTGACCAAGCGAGAGCCCGTGGAGCCTGCTCCCCAGCGCCGCACCGCCTCGATCGCGCCCTCGACGACCTCCGGGTGCCGGTGCAGGCCCAAGTAGTCGTTGGAGGCGAGGTCGATCGCGGACGACTCGGCGACGCGCTCGCGCAGATGCCTGCGTAGCCCCGCGTCGACCCGTTCGGCCGCACGCTCGTCCAACCAGCTCAACGGATCCGTACTCACAGTTGAGCAGCATACTTGAACACCGTTCAGGACGGTCGGGCTCATGCGATCGAGGCCTTCACCGCCGCGCCAACGGCCTCGGTGATGGCGGCGATGTCGGCGCTGGTGCTGATGAACGGGGGCATCGTGTAGACGAGATTGCGGAACGGGCGCAGCCAGGCGCCCGCGTCGACGGCGGCATCGGTCGCGGCGCGCATATCGACGGGTTCGTCGAGTTCGACGACGCCGATCGCGCCGAACACGCGGACTTCGGCGACACCGGACAGCTCGGCCAGCGGCGCGAGGCCGGCCCGCAACTCCGACTCGATCCTGGACACCTCGCCTCGCCAGTCCCGCGAGCGCAGCAACTCGATCGAGGCGACCGCGACGGCGCAGGCCAGCGGGTTGCCCATGAAGGTCGGCCCGTGCATCAGTCCGCCGTGTGCCGCGCTGATGGTCTCGGCGATCCGCGTGGTGCACAGCGCCGCCGCCAGGGTGAGGTAGCCGCCGGTCAGCGCCTTGCCGACGCACATCACGTCGGGCGCGACGCCCGCGTGGTCGGCGGCGAACAGCTCGCCGGTGCGGCCGAACCCGGTGGCGATCTCGTCGAAGACGAGCAGCACGTCGTTGTCGTCGCAGATCCGGCGCAGTTCGGTGAGGTAGCGCGGATCGTGCCAGCGCATGCCGCCCGCGCCCTGGACGACCGGTTCGACGATCACCGCGGCCAGTTCGTCGCGATGATCGGCGACGGCGCGTTCGAGCTCGGCGACGTATCCGGGTTCGAACTCTCGTGGCGGCGCGGGGACGAAGACCTGCTCGGTGAGGACGTCGGTCCACAGTGAGTGCATGCCGCCATCGGGGTCGCAGACGCTCATCGGGGTGAAGGTGTCGCCGTGGTATCCCCCGCGCCAGGTGAGCAGCCGGTTCTTCGCCGGGCGCCCGGCGCCGCGCCAGTACTGCAGGCACATCTTGGTCGCGACCTCGACCGACACGGAGCCGGAGTCGCAGAGGAAGACCTTGTCGAGACCGGCGGGCGTGAGTTCGACCAGCAGTTGGGTCAGCCGGGTGGCCGGTTCGTGGGTGAGCCCGCCGAACATCACGTGACTCATGCGCTGGGATTGCGCGAGCAGGGCCGCGTCGAGGACCGGGTGGCAGTAGCCGTGGACGGCCGCCCACCACGAGCTCATCCCGTCGACGAGTTCGCGGCCGTCGGCGAGAGTGAGTCGCGTTCCTGCCGCGCTCGCCACGACCAGCGGCTCGGTGGTCGCGGGGAATCCGCCGTAGGGATGCCAGACGTGTTCGGCATCGAGGGCGGTGATCTGCTCGGGGGTCAGGTCCACAGGTTTCCTCGTCGTCGCCCGGTGCTGCCGAGACGACAGCCTTGAACACTGTTCAAGTTATCACCTGCCGTCATCGGCGGGCGGGGTGTCGGCATGATGGGCGATCGCGGCGGGGAGCCGGGCGAGGGCGTCGCGGACCACGGCGAGCGATTCCGCGCCCAGCTCGGCGGCGATCATCCGTTCGATGCGCTGGATGTGCTGCCCGGCCAGCGCCATCACCTCCCGACCGGCCGTGGTGGTGACCACCAGCCGCGCGCGCCCGTCCGCGGGATCGGGCGCGCGCTCCACGTATCCGCACTTCTCCAAGTGCGTGACCAACTCCCCCATCGACTGCTGGGTCATTCCGGCGGCCTCGGCCAGCGCGGTCACCCGGGAGCCTTCCGGTGCGAGGTATCGGAACACCGCGTAGTGCGCTGGGCGCAGATCGGTTCCGAGCCCGGCGCGCAGCGCGGGGTTCAGCGCGCGCTCGTAGGCATCGGCCGCCTGGACCAGCAGTTTCAGCAAGGAGGACCGCTCAGCCATTGACATAATAGGAAGGTTACCTTTATACCTGGATCATGGCTGACATCGGTTCCGTCCTCACCTTTCGCAACGGGCATCGGGTCACGCTCGTCGATCGTGGCGCCGACGCGCAGGGCGCCTATCTCCGACTCGAACACGTACTGCCCCACGTCGGCCGCGAAGCGGGCCCGCACTGGCATCCGGAGATCAGCGAAACCTGGACCGTTCGCACCGGTCAGGTGCGCTTCCGGATCGGCGGCGAAGAGATCGTCGCGAAGCCCGGCGACACGGTCACCGCTGCGCCGCGCGTCGTCCACGAGTTCTGGAACGAAGCCGGCGACACCGTGATGGACCACGTGATCCGTCCGCCGCTGCGGCACTGGGAGATGTTCGCGTTCTGGAGCGGCCTCGACAACGCGAACCAGACGACGACGAGCAAACTGCCCCGCAATCCGCTCGCCCTCGGGCTGCTGTGGGAGTACCAGGACGGCTATCTCGCCGGTCCGCCCGCATTCCTGCAACGGCTGATCTTCGGCGGACTGGCCGGGCTCGCGCGGCGCACGGGCTACGCGCGGCGGCTGCTCGCGACCACATCGGCCTGAGCGGCGGTCAGCGAGCGGCCGGTCACATCGTGCGCGGTGGGGCCCGGGGTTCCATTACTGTCGTAGCATGTCGAGCCCGAACGACCGACCCGAGGTGTGGCCGGGCACCCCGTATCCGCTCGGCGCGACCTACGACGGCGGCGGCACGAACTTCTCGGTGTTCTCCGAAGTCGCCACCGAGGTCGAGCTCTGCCTGATCGCCAAGGACGGCTCCGAGACCCGCGTCGACCTCGACGAAGTCGACGGCTATGTCTGGCACGCCTACCTGCCCTCCGTCACCCCGGGGCAGCGGTACGGCTTTCGGGTCCACGGTCCGTACGATCCGGAGCTCGGATTGCGCTGCGACCCCAGCAAACTGCTGCTCGACCCGTACGGGAAAGCGTTCGACGGCGAATTCGTCAACGATCCCTCGCTCTATACCTACGGGCTGGATTCGCTGGGCAACACGATGACCGGGGTGGTGATCAACCCGTTCTTCGACTGGGGCCCCGACCGGCCGCCGAACCGGCCGTACCACGAGACGGTGATCTACGAGGCGCACGTCAAGGGCCTGACGATGACGCACCCGGATATCCCGGAGGACCTGCGCGGCACCTATGCGGGCCTGGCGCATCCGGCGATCATCGGGCATCTGAAGTCGCTGGGCGTCACCGCGATCGAGCTCATGCCGGTGCACCAGTTCTTCCACGATCACGTGCTCACCGATCAGGGCTTGCGCAACTACTGGGGCTACAACAGCATCGGCTATCTCGCACCGCACAACCAGTATTCGGCCCGGCCGCGTGGCGACGGTGCGGTCGCGGAGTTCAAGGCGATGGTGCGCGCGATGCACGCCGAGGGCATCGAGGTGATTCTCGACGTCGTCTACAACCACACCGGCGAGGGCAACCACAACGGGCCGATACTGAGCCTGCGCGGGATCGACAACGCCGCCTACTACCGGCTCGACGAGGCCGACCCCGAGCACTACAAGGACTACACCGGCACCGGCAACAGCCTCAATGTCCGGCATCCGCACACACTGCAACTGATCATGGATTCGCTGCGGTACTGGATTCTGGACATGCACGTCGACGGCTTCCGTTTCGACCTCGCCGCCACCCTGGCACGCGAATTGCACGATGTGGACCGGCTTTCCGCGTTCTTCGACCTGGTACACCAGGATCCGGTGGTGAGTCAGGTCAAGCTCATCGCCGAACCGTGGGACGTGGGTGAAGGCGGTTACCAGGTCGGCAACTTCCCCAGCCTGTGGACCGAGTGGAACGGCAAATACCGGGACACGGTGCGTGACTACTGGCGTGGGGAGCCCGCGACACTGGGCGGGTTCGCCTCTCGGCTCACCGGGTCGTCGGATCTGTACGAGTCGACGGGCCGCAGGCCCGGTGCCAGCATCAACTTCGTCACCGCGCACGACGGCTTCACGCTGCGCGACCTGGTGTCCTACAACGAGAAGCACAACGACGCCAACGGTGAGGGCAATCGGGACGGTGAAAGCCACAACCGATCCTGGAACTGTGGTGTCGAAGGTGAGACCGACGATCCCCGGGTCCTCGCGCTGCGTGCACGTCAGCAACGCAATCTGCTGGCCACGCTGATTCTGAGTCAGGGCACGCCGATGCTCGCCCATGGTGACGAGATCGGACGCACGCAACTCGGCAACAACAATGTGTACTGCCAGGATTCGCCGCTGGCGTGGATGGACTGGTCGCTGGCGGAGTCGAATGCCGACCTGCTCGAGTTCACCCGCACGGTGATCGCCTTGCGCACCGACCATCCGATCTTCCGGCGTCGCCGCTTCCTGGCCGCGGGGCCGAGCGACGATCAGGGTCACCGACGCGAGATCGCCTGGTTCACGCCCGCGGGCACCGAGATGACCAACGACGACTGGGACAGCGGCTTCGGGAAATCACTGGCCGTGCTGCTCGACGGTGACGGCATCGCCGAACCGGGTCCACGGGGTGAGCGCATCACCGACGACTCGTTCCTGCTGTGCTTCAATGCGCACGACGAAGCGATCGATTTCGTACTGCCCGGACCGGAGTTCGGCGCGCAGTGGTCGCTCGCCCTGGATTGTTCGACCCCGACCGGCGCGGCCGACGCGGTGTACGCCGCGGCGGCGACGCTGCCGGTCGCCAGCCGCTGCCTGCTCGTATTGCGCCGAACCACCTAGCCGCCGAGCGAGACGATGACCGAGACCTATGTGACCGACCCGCTGACCATGCTGCATCGCGCGCCCGTCCGGGCGGGCACGGTGCGCAGCACCTACCGGTTGCAGTTGCGCCCCGACGCGCTCACCTTCGCCGATGCCCGCGCCATCGCCGAATACCTACAGCAGCTGGGTATCTCGCACCTGTACCTGTCGCCGATCCTCACCGCGACGCACGGGTCGACGCACGGTTACGACGTCACCGACCCCACCACGGTCTCCGCCGCGCTCGGCGGGCCGACGGGCCTCAAAGCGCTCTCCGACGAAGTGCGGAGCCGGGGTATGGGATTGATCGTCGACCTGGTGCCCAACCATGTGGGTGTCGCCGATCCGCGGCAGAATCGGTGGTGGTGGGATGTGCTGCGCAACGGCCAGAAATCGCAGTACGCCAAGTATTTCGACATCGACTGGAGCTCGGGCAACGGCGCGGGCGGGCGGTTGGCGCTGCCGGTCCTGCAGAACGAGAACGACCCGGCCGCGCTCACCGTCGACCGGTCCGGCGCGGAACCGATGCTGGCATTGCACGATCTGCGATTCCCGATCGCGGCGGGCACCGACGGTGACAACGCACTGCGCATCCACGACCGCCAGCACTACCGGCTGGTGAGCTGGAAGGCCGGGGTGTGCACGTATCGGCGGTTCTTCGCGGTGAACAGTCTGGCCGCGATCCGGCAGGAAGACCCGGAGGTGTTCGAGGCGACGCACCGGGAGCTGGCGGCCTGGTGCGAACACGATCTGATCGACGGCGTTCGCGTCGATCATCCGGACGGCTTGTCGCATCCGAGCGCGTATCTGACCCGGTTGCGCAGGCTGATCGGGCCGCAACGGCTCCTGCTCGTCGAGAAGATCCTCGCCAATCGCGAGCCGTTGGACGCGACGCTGCCGGTCGACGGCACCACCGGCTACGACGCGCTCGCCGATCTCGGTGGAGTGCTGATCGATCCGGCGGGCGAGGCGACGCTGACCGAACTGTCCCAACACGTCGCGGGGCACGGCAGCGACCGGGCGTGGTTCGGTGAAACCGAGCATCGGATCAAACGCGCTGTCGCCGAAACCATTCTGGCGCCGGAGATCCGGCGATTGGTCGCCGCGATCAAACGCGACGGCAACGCGGGCAGTTTCGACACTCTCGCGGTGAGCAACGCGACCATCGAGGTACTGGCTTTCATGCCGGTGTACCGGGTGGATTACGCACCGCTGGCCGGGATGACGGCCGCGGTCGTGGCGGAGGTGGAGAAGCGCAACGCCGAGCTGACGGCGCCGCTGTCGGTGCTGGTGACCGCGCTGTCGGTGGGGGGTGAAGCGGCGACGAGGTTCTCGCAGGTGTGTGGGGCGATCACCGCCAAATCGGTCGAGGACACGATGTTCTATCAGGGTGCGCGGCTGGTGTCGCTGCAGGAGGTGGGCGGCAATCCGGCCCGATTCGGCCACTCCGTCAACGACTTCCACCTGTCCAACAGTGAACGCGCGCAGCGCTGGCCCGCGACCATGACGACGATCTCGACCCACGACACCAAACGCGGAGAGGATGTGCGTGCCCGGATCGGGGTGTTGTCGCAGGTCGCCGATGTCTGGTCGCAGCGGGTTCGAGGCTGGCTGGAGACCACCCCCGCGCCCGACGGGGCGACCGCGTTGTTCCTGTTGCAGAACATGTTCGGGGTGTGGCCCGCCGACGGGCGACCCGCCTCGTCGGTGCCGGGGCTGCGGGACCGGCTGCACATGTTCGCGGAGAAGTCGATTCGCGAGGCGGGCACGAAGACTTCCTGGGAGGAGCCGGACGCGGCGTTCGAATCGGCCGTGCACGGCTGGCTCGACGCGGTGATCGATGGACCGGTCGGTACCGGCATCGGCGATCTGGCCCACGAGCTCGCGCCGCACGCGTGGTCGGACGCGGTGGCGCAGAAGCTCTTGCAGCTGGGCGCGCCGGGGATTCCCGATATCTATCAGGGCACCGAGTTGTGGGAGGACTCCCTCGTCGACCCCGACAACCGGCGGCCGGTGAACTTCGCCACCCGGGTCGGGATGCTCCAGTCACTCACCGACACACCGACTTTGGACACCACCGGCGCGGCGAAGATGTGGGTGGTCGCCTACGCGCTGTGGTTGCGCCGGGAGCGGCCGGAGTGCTTCGTCGGCGGGATGTACCGCCCGCTCTATGCCATCGGTGAGCACGCGCATCGGTTCATCGCCTACGGGCGGGGGCCCGCGGGCGAAGCGCCGGAGGTGATCGTGGCGGCGACCCGGCATTCGGTCGGGCTCGGCACGACGGGCTGGCTGGACACCACTTTGCCGCTGCCGCAGGGCAACTGGACCGATCGGCTCACCGGGAACACCTTCGCGGGGAGTGCGCGGGTGGACAAACTGTTCGCTCGACTTCCTGTCGCGTTGCTGGTGCGCTGACAGCACTCACGGGCCAGAAGGCGCGCACCCGCGAGGGACCGACACTGCGCGAGCCGGTCCCTCGTGTCCAGCTCAGCGACTACGACGTAGTCCCAGATACTGCAGCGCGGCGAAACCGCCGACAGTCACCGACTGCATCACCGCCCACACCACACCCACCGTGGTGAGACCGAGCGCACCGGTCGACAGCGCGGCCAGACTGGCCACGACCCAGACGGTGTTGCCCGTCGCCACTGCCGCAGCCGCGGCCCGGTTGACCGGCGCCGATCGGCCGACGACGGCGACGGCGAGGCCGTAGGCGGTGAGGAAGGCGCCGATCGCGAGGCCGACACCGGCATCGAGTCCGAGCAGCCGTTCCAGTGGTTGCGCCAGTGCCAGGTAGGCCAGGCCGTTGGCGGTGGTGACGACGGCGTCGAGGCGCAGCGACAGCCGCAGCAGGTTCTCGCCGGAGGCGAACAACGCGGACAGGCGGGACGGAGCGGTGGTGGTCATGGCGGATCTCCTTGGCTGCGAAGGGGTCAGGTGGTGGCGGGAACCTGGTCGAGGAAGCCGTAGACGCTGTCGATGCGGCCGTCGGTGAGGACGGCGACGTCGAAGCCGATCACCACGGCGGGGGCGTCGGCGGGGCCGAGGCCCCAGGTGAAGCGGACCTGGTCGTGATGGGCGTCGACGGGACCGGCCAGGGTGAATGTCCAGTCGGGGAACTGAGCCTGGACACCGGCGATGGCGGCCTCGAGTTCGGCGTGGCCGGTGACCGCGACCAGCGGGTCGACGTAGCGGGCCCGCGGGGTGAACAGACGGGCGACGGCGGAGCGGCGGGCGGCGGGCTCGCGGGTGTTCCACGCTTCCAGGTACTGTGCGACGACGGTGTTCATCTCGACCTCCGAAATAGGTTGTGAGCTGGTGTTTCGCTGGTAGTTCCTGCGATGGGCACAACGTTATGGCGCGAGGGGGGTCGGTCGAATCAGTCGCGTATAGGTACTTTTCCCGGCGCGGCTGCCCGCGGTACCGGTACGGCGATACGGTGGAGCCCATGCTGCACGGACGCGATGCCGAACAGGCCAGGATCGATGACCTGCTCAGCGGGGCGCGCGCGGGGCGAAGCGGGGCCATGGTGGTGCGCGGCGAGGCCGGGATCGGGAAGACCGCGCTGCTGGATTACGCGGCAGCGCAAGGTGTTCCGACAGTGCGTAGCGCGGGGATCGAGTCCGAGGCCGAATTGCCCTTCGCGGCACTGCATCTGCTGGTCCGGCCAGGTATGGAGCTCGTGCGCCACCTGCCGTCGCGGCAGCGTGACGCGCTCGAGTCGGCGTTCGGGCTCGGCGAGGGCGCACCCGCCGATCGGATGCTGATCGGGCTGGCGGTACTGACCCTGCTCGCCGAGGAGGCAGCCGACGGGCCGCTGCTGTGCCTGATCGACGACGCGCATTGGCTGGACCGGGCCAGCGCGGAGGCACTGCTGTTCGCGGCGCGCAGGCTCGAGGCCGAGGGAGTGGTGATGCTGTTCGCCACGCGCTCGGGACCGCAGGATTTTCCCGCGCCCGGGCTGCCAGAACTCGCCCTGTCCGGTCTGCGTCCCGAGGCGTCGGCGGCACTGCTCGATGCCGGTACAACCACGCTGAGTCCGGCCGTCCGGTATCGATTGCTCACCGAGTCGGGCGGTAATCCCCTTGCACTGCTGGAACTTCCGGCAGTAGTCGGCGACGGCAGTGTCGACGACGCGAATCCGCTGCCGTTGTCGCAGCGGTTACAGCTGGCCTTCCACGGCCGCGTCACCCGCTTGCCCGCGTCGACGCGGACCGTGCTTCTGGTCGCGGCGGCGGCCGGTGCCGCGGACCTGGCGCCGATCCTGCGTGCCGCGGCCGGTCTCGGTGCGTCACTGCGGGATCTGCAACCCGCCCAGGACGCGGGCATGATCGGCACCGACGGTCAGGTGCTGACCTGGCACCACCCACTGCTGCGGTCGGCGGTGTATCAAGGCGCCGCGCTCACCGACCGGCTGGCCGCCCACCGCGCCCTGGCCGACGCACTGAGCGGCGACGACACCGCGGACCTGCGGGCATGGCATCTCGCCAGTGCCGCAACAGGTCCCGACGAGAACACCGCCACCACACTCGAGCACACAGCCGACCGTGCCCGGCGCCGCCACGGCCTCCATGCCGCCGTGACCGCCTACGATCGCGCGGCCGCGCTGAGCATCGACACGAACGCCCGCGTGCGCAGACTCGTCCTCGCCGCCGAGTCCGCGACGGAGGCGGGCCTCACCGACCGCGCAGAGCGACTGGCCGAGCGAGCCGCGTCCCTGTGGAGCGACGTCCGCGAGCCGGCAGGCGATGCCCCCGGCGCGCCAGCAACCGGCGGCCCGGCGCAGCAGGCGGCGCGACCTGGCGAACGAGAGGCTGTCGGCGCTGCCGGGGTAGTCGGCGGGGGCGGCGAGCAGGGCAGTGCGGCCGAGGAAGGCGGAGCCGCGTTCGCGCTGCGGCTGGACCTGGTGCGGGCGCAGGCCGAATTCGCGGGCGGCAAACCGGGTTCCGCGCATCGGCGGTTGATGTCAGCGGCCGTCGCGATGCGCGAATCCGATCCCCGTGGCGCGGCTCGGATTCTGACCAAGGCCGTGCACACCGCCTGGTACCTCGGACCCGATGAGCTCGACGAGGTCGCCGATGTCCTGGCGACGCTGCGGCTGATGGAGGAAGACCCCGCGACGCCGATCGCGCGATATCTGACCGGGTCGGTGATAGGTCAGCGGGTCGCCGACCTGCGGGACGCGGCGGCCGCCGCCCGGACCGGCGGGGCGGACAGTCCGGCCGACCTGGTGCAGCTGTGCGGCAGCGGTTTGGTCGTCGGGCAGGACGAGCAGGTCGAGGAACTGGCCGGCGAGTTGATCAGGGAATGCCGGGAGCAGGGGCGGATCGGGTTGCTGGCGCCGCTGCTGTTCTTCCGATCGGAGGGGTTGTTGTTCGGCGGGCGACCGAGGGAGAGCCGGATCGCGGCCGAGGAAGGGCTGCGGATCGCACAGGACATCGGACAGGCGCAGTGGATCAGTCAGATCCACGCATTTCTCGCGTATCTCGCCGCGCTACAGGGTGATTCGGCAGCGTGTCGCGACCATGCCGAGCGTGCGGCGGCCGAGGAATTCGGCGGGCCGGGCGCGGTCGGTGCGTCGTGGGCGCACGCGGCCGTGGCGCTGCTGGCCCTCGGTGAAGGCAGGCTGGAGCAGGCAAGGACCGAGCTCGCGCAGATGACGATCGAACCGGCGCGGCACCACGTCATCGGGCTGCGCACACTGCCGGATCAGATCGAGGTGGCGGTTCGGCTCGGCGCGACCGACCGCGCGACCGAGGCGCTGGATCGGCTCACGGCCTGGTCGCAGCGGACCGAGCAGGAGTGGATCGCGGCGCTGGCGGCCCGTGGCCGGGCGTTGCTGGCCGACGGCCCGGCGGCCGAACAGCATTTCGTGGCCGCGCTCGCCGCCAACCGGCCGTTCGACGAAGCCCGCACTCGGCTGCTCTACGGCGAGTGGCTACGCCGGGACAAGCGCAAGGTCGACGCGCGGACCCAGCTGGAACAGGCGACAGCGCTGTTCGATCGGCTCGGCGCGGTACCGTGGAGCGAACGCGCGCGCACCGAACTGGGCGCGCTCGGTGTCGGAACCGGTACGCGTGCGAGCGGCGGCCCGCTGAGCCTGCTCACCCCGCAGGAATCACAGATCGTGCGGCTGGCCGCGCAGGGATTGTCGAATCGGGAGATCGCGGCACGGCTGTTCCTGAGCCACCGCACCGTCGGCCATCACCTGTACAAGGCGTATCCGAAGCTGGGCGTGCTGTCGCGCGGTGAGTTGAGTTCGCTCGACCTGACGGAATGATCCGCCATCCGGGGAGCACGAACCTGGCCTGGTGCCCGAATCAGTGGCGCGACGCGGTGCGGGTGGCGCCGACGGTCCAGCGAACGGCGGCGACCGCGGCGGCCGCCAGCACCGCGACCTGCGGCGACCCGATGATCAGCAGCAGCAGCGCGGCGACCACGAGCGCGGCAACGAGCGCCTCGAGCTTGTAGACCGGCCAAGCACTACCCGCGATGTCGACGGTCGCGGGTGCTGCCGATGAGGTGAGCACTGCCATGCAGACCAGGATAGGCGTACATCGAAGTTCGGTCCACCGAACTTGTTCGAGTGGCTCTATCGGGAACATCACAGGGCGATGGTTCGTTGTGCAGGTCATGCCACTCACAGGAGAGTACGCACCGAGCACTTCGGACTGGGCACGCGAACAGGCCGAGACCTACGAGAACTCCGGCGGCGCCGAGGGCACCTCGTTGCAGGGCAAGCCCGTCATCCTGCTCACCACCAAGGGCGCCAAGACCGGCAAGCTGCGCAAGACGCCGCTGATGCGGGTCGAGCACGACGGCGAGTACGCCGTCGTCGCGTCACTGGGCGGGGCGCCGAAGAATCCCGTCTGGTACCACAACATCAAGGCCGATCCGCACGTCGAACTGCGCGACGGCACCACCACCAAGGACTACACCGCACGCGAGCTCACCGGCGACGAGCGAGCGCAGTGGTGGGAGCGCGCGGTCGCCGTGTGGCCCGACTACGACGAGTACACGAAGAAGACCGATCGCGTGATCCCGGTCTTCGTCCTCACGCCGCGCTGAACCGCAGGTCCGAGCCCACCCGCCGCGGTCGCCGCGGCGGGTGGTTCCGCTCGCCGAGCGCGCGAACCGCCTCGGTAGCATTGTCCGGGTGTCCCCCATCGCTGACGTCGCCGAAGTGTCCGTAATCCGTCCGCCGCTCACCGCGGACGAGATCGACGCCGCCGCCAAGCGAATTTCCGACATCATCGAGCCGACTCCGCTGCAGTACAGCGCGCGGCTGTCGGCGAGCACCGGTGCGCAGGTGTACCTCAAGCGCGAAGACCTCACCGCGGTTCGCTCCTACAAGCTGCGCGGCGCCTACAACCTGATGGTGCAGCTCACCGCCGCCGAGCGCGCGGCGGGTGTGGTCACCGCCAGCGCGGGCAATCACGCGCAGGGCGTGGCGTTCGCCTGCCGGGCGATGGGGGTGCGCGGGCGCATCTATGTGCCGACCACCACCCCCAAGCAGAAGCGCGACCGCATCCGCGTGCACGGCGGCGAGTTCGTCGAGCTGATCGCCGTCGGCGAGACCTACGACGCCGCGGCCGCGGCCGCCGCCGACGATGTCGCCCGCACCGGCGCCACCATGGTGCCGCCGTTCGACGACCCGCGCACCGCCGCGGGCCAGGGCACCATCGCCGCGGAGTTCCTCGACCAGCTCGGCACGGCCCCCGACCTGGTGATCGTCCCGGTCGGCGGCGGCGGCTGCCTCGCCGGCATCGGCACCTACCTGCGCGAACGCGCACCGCACACCGGTCTGCTGGCCGTCGAACCCGCGGGTGCGGCCTCGCTGACCGCCGCGCTGGTCGCCGGCGCACCGGTGACGCTGCCCGAGATCGACCCGTTCGTCGACGGCGCCGCCGTGCGCCGCATCGGCGAACTGCCCTACCGGGCGGCGGCGTCGTTCGGCGGCCGGATGGTCTCGCATGCCTCGCTGCCCCTGCTCACCACACCCGGATCCTCCACCGGGACAGCGGCTTTCCGGGTGATGCTGGTCGACGAGGGCGCTATCTGCACCGCGATGCTC
The DNA here is from genome assembly GCF_042794235.1 of Nocardia sp. NPDC056541. Taxonomy (NCBI): domain Bacteria; kingdom Bacillati; phylum Actinomycetota; class Actinomycetes; order Mycobacteriales; family Nocardiaceae; genus Nocardia; species Nocardia sp. NPDC056541. Next base: position 240,404 of record NZ_JBHTUD010000011.1, on the reverse strand, counting down.
GACCTCTACCAGAGCGAAGGCATCATCGCCGAGCCCGCGGGCGCGCTGGCCACCGCGGCCTTGGCCGAGATCGACATCGCGCCCGACAGCACGGTCGTGGTGCTGGTCTCGGGTGGCAACAACGATGTGTCGCGCTACGGCGAGATCATCGAGCGCTCATTGGTGCACCGCGGTCTCAAGCACTACTTCCTGGTCGACTTCCCGCAGGAGCCCGGTGCGCTGCGCCGCTTCCTCGACGATGTTCTCGGCCCCGACGACGACATCACCATGTTCGAGTACGTCAAGCGCAACAACCGGGATACCGGGGCCGCACTGGTCGGCATCGAGCTCGGTGCCACCGACAATCTGGCGTCGTTGATGCACCGTATCGAGGAGTCCCCGATCCAGGCCGAACGCCTGGAACCGGGCTCCCCCGCCTATCGCTACCTGACGTAGGTCCGCCGCGCGGCGGTCACGCCGCCGCGCGGTCCTCGCGGTGTCCGGACGTGCGACTCGCGCGCACGCTCGACACGACCAGCGGCAGTAGCCAGCCCATGGCGAGCTGGTCGTAGGGCAGCAGTATCTGGTCGAGACGGTTGTGGACGTAGGCCACCGAGAGGCCCGACTGCGGGTCGACCCAGCCGAACGAACCGCCGAGCCCGATATGGCCGAAGCCGTGCCGCGCGCCGGGGACGGGCAACGAGTGATAGCCCAGGTGCCACATCATCGGCAGGTAGAACAGCGCGTGGTCGAGCCGGTAGCTCTGCACCCGGCGGATCGCGGCGTGCGTGCTCTGCTGCAGGTACGGCGTGCCGTCGACGGTGACGCCGTCGGCCAGCGCCGCGTACATCTTCGCCAATCCGGCGGCCGTCGCGACACCGTTGCCCGCGGGCATCTCGGTGTTCAGGATCGTGGGGTCGTCACCGTCGAGAATGCCGTCGAGGCCGGGCACGAACAGGCAGCGAGCGGCCGCGCCGAGCGGTCCGGGCAGCCGGAATCCGACATTGGCGAGGAAACTGGCGCCGACGGGATGCGCGGCGAAGCTCAGGTGCGCGCCGGCCAGCCGGGCGTATTCGGTCGACGAGTCCGCGGCGGGGCGACCGAGGTGGATGCCGTCGATACCGAGCGGATCGGTGACCTCGGTGCGGATCAGCTCGCTCATACTCCGGCCGGTCACGCCCCTGGCCAGGCCCGCGAGCAGCCAGCCGTAGGTCAGGGCGTGATAGGTGGGGGTGCCGAGCATCCGGTCCGGGGTGGCCAGTGCCAGGCGGTCCTCCATCAACTCGTGATCGAGGGCTTCCGCGGCGGTGTTGGCGACCGAGGACAGCGACGACAGCCCGGAGCGGTGGGTGAGCACGTCGGCGACGGTGATCGCACCCTTGCCGTGCGCGGCGAAACGCGGCCAGTATTCGGCGACCGGCGCCTGGTAGTCGATCAGTCCGCGGTCGGCGAGCCGGTGGATGACGGTGGCGGTGACACCCTTGGTCGCGGAGAACACGATCGCGCCGGTCTCGGCGTTCCATGGTCGGTCACCCGCACTACCGGTCCAGAAATGGGCGAGTGGTTCACCGTGCCGATAGATCGCGAGCGCACCGCCCGCGTCGCGGCGATGGCCGATCAAGGTGGCGAAAGCGCGCACCAGCGGACCGAATCCGGCCGGGGCGAAACCCCCGATACCGGCCGGGAGGGCAGCGCTGTCCTGCCCGTAAGCGTCGTTGCTCATCATCCGACTATACGGCGTTATGCCTATTCGGCAACGCCACGTTTCGGAATGTGGCCGACCCGTAGCCCGGCGTCATCACTCGGTGACCACCGTGCCCGCGCCGTCACCTTCCTCGAGCACCGCGAAACTGTGACCCGAAATCAGTGTTCCCGCACCGCTTTCGGTGGCAGGCGACCAGGCCAGCAGCACCCGACCGTGCACCGGGATCACCACTTCGTCCTCGGCGAGGTTGCACACCACCGAGATTCGGCCACGACGCAGGACGAACCAACGCTGTGCTTCGTCATAGTCGGCCCACACCCGTTCCAGCCATGGATCGGCGAACTCGGGCCGCGACTTGCGCAGGGCGAGCAGGCCGCGATAGCAGGCGAGCAATCGGGCATGCGGTTCGCGACCGACCTCGGTCCAGTCGAGCTTGGAGCGGGTGAAGGTGTCCGGGTCCTGCGGGTCGGGCACCTCGTCGCTGGACCAGCCGTGCTCGGCGAATTCGGCGCGGCGCCCGGTGGCGGTGGCCGCGGCGACGACCGGGTCGGTGTGGGAGGTGAAGAACTGGAACGGGGTGCGCGCGCCCCACTCCTCCCCCATGAACAGCATCGGCGTACTCGCCGAGAGCAGCACCAGCGCCGCCTTCACCGCGAGTTGACCCGGGGTGAGGTAGGCGCTGGGGCGATCACCGGTCGCGCGATTGCCGATCTGATCGTGATTGCAGGTGTAGCCGAACAGCGCGCTGCCGGGGACGAGGTCGCGACGCAGCGGCGCGCCGTGGATGCGGCCGCGGAAGCTGGAGTAGGTCCCGGCGTGGAAGAAGCCGTGGGTGAGTGTCTGCGTGAGGCAGGCCAGTGAGCCGAAATCGGCGTAGTAGCCCTGCCTTTCGCCGGAGACCGCGGTGTGCACGGCGTGGTGCAGGTCGTCGTTCCACTGGCCGGTGAGCCCGTAGCCGCCTGCCGCGCGCGGGGTGATCAGGCGGGGGTCGTTGAGGTCGCTTTCCGCGATCAAGCTGAGCGGTCGGCCCAGATGTGCTGCCAGCGCGGTGGTTTCGACGACGAGCTCGTCGAGCAGGTGGGTGGCGGTGCGGTCGACCAGCGCGTGGACGGCATCGATACGCAAGGCGTCGAGGTGGAATTCGCGCAGCCAGCGCAGGGCGTTGTCGATGATGTAGGCGCGGACCGCGTCGGAGCCGGGGCCGTCGAGGTTGAGGCTCTGACCCCAGGTGTTGCGGCCCGCGGTGAGGTAGGGGCCGAAGCGCGGCAGGTAGTTGCCGCACGGGCCGAGGTGGTTGTAGACCACGTCGAGGCAGACCGCGAGACCACGGGCGTGGCAGGCGTCGACGAAGCGTTGCAGGCCGTCGGGACCGCCGTAGCTTTCCTGTACCGCGTACCATCCGACGCCGTCGTAGCCCCAGTTGTGGGTGCCGTCGAAGGCGTTCACCGGCATGAGTTCGACGGTGGTGACGCCCAGTGTCACGAGATGGTCGAGGTGCTCGATCGCCGCGTCGAAGGTTCCCGCGGGGGTGAAGGTGCCGATGTGGAGTTCGTAGAACACCGAGCCGGCCACGGGTCGGCCGGTCCAGTTCCTGTCGGTCCAGACCGTCTGATCGAGATCGTGGACTGCGGAGGTTTCGTGCACGCCGTCGGGTTGGCGAGCCGAGCGCGGGTCGGGCAACACCGTCGGGTCGTCGTCGATCAGGAAGCCGTAACGGGCACCCTGACCTGCGTCGACGCGGACCGACCAATTGCCGCCACCGTTTCTTCGCATCGGGTGCTCGACCCCGTCCAGTTGCAGCCGCACCGCCCCCGCCTCCGGCGCCCACACCCGAAACTGCCTCATCGGCCCAGCATCGCATGCCCCGCGCCGGTGTGCTCGATCAACGATTCACCGCGCGTGCGCGGCGACCCCGACCGGTCCCGCGCCGACGCACAGCGACTGCCGCTCGTCGAGGGATCTGATCCGCAGGGTGTCGCCACCGCCGAGCAGCCGGACGTACACGGTGTTCAAGCCCGCGCGCACGTCGGCGATCGTCTCGGTCTCGCCCTCGAAGGACAGCGCGATCCGGCCGTCCCGTTCGGCGTTGTAGTTCACCTGGGCGGTCCAGTCGCGGATCTGCATGGGGCCGTCGAGGGGGAGGTTGGCGCCGGCGGTGCCGTGCACGCGGTACCCGCAGCGGGGTTCGGGGCCCTCGACGATGGCACGGTTCCACCAGACCTGCGCGTCGACGACGGCGCCCTCATCGGTGATCATCCGCAGGCGCGGAGTCGAGAGGGCGAAGGTGGTGGGGGTCGCGATCGGGGCGAAGACACGGTCGGTCATGTTCTCGGGGAAGGCCAACGGGTTCAAGACATTCCACGGAACCTCTTGGGGCAGCAGCGCCGCGTCGGCGGCGCCGGGGAGCGCGGCTCGCACGCCGCTCACGTAGGTGCGGGCCGGGCTCGGTTCCCAGGACCTGGTGAAGGTGATCGTCGAGTACACACTGCTCGCGAGGAACACGATGATCGCCGAGATACCCACTGCCTGCCGAGCTCGGCCATCGCGCCCCACCGCGACCGGAGCCGATCCGCTGACGGTGCGCGCACGGGCCGGATCGATGTCAGCCGGAATTCGCCGGTGTGCGGGCTCGTTCGATCCGAATGCAGAACTCGACCGGCGCCGACGGGGTGCCAGCGTGATCAACGCGAGCGCGACGGTCGCGATGACGGCGAAATCGGCGAAGTAGCGCACCGATTGGAGGAGCAGACCCGCGGTACTCGGGCCGTCACGCAGCAGGACGACGGGCGCGATGGTCAGGACCGCGTATCCGGCGGCGCTCACCCAGATCGCGATGACCCGGCAGCGGGTACGAATCGTCCACGCCGCGAACAGGATCAGCGACAGCCAGCTCAGCGCGACCAGCAAGCTCGGCGAGTCCGCCCACGGCGTGGCGGGTTGCCAGCGTTCCCAGCGCCATGGACCGCCGAACAGCGCGGGTACCAACCCGTCGGACAGCGCGCGGCTCCACAGGGACCCGGGATGTTCGGGAGCCGAGAGCCCCCTCGGACGTTGGATGACGAGCAGAAAACACGCCGACCACGTCAGCAGCACCGCGCCGCCCGCCGTCCACAGCGCGCCCCCACGCCGAGCGGCCTTCTGTACGGATCCGCCCGTCACGTGCGCGGCCAGCACTGCCACCGCGAAAGCCACCGGCAGCACGACCACCGATTTCTCGAAGAACAGCAACGCCACCGCGAACACCGCGGCCCCCGACACCGCATATCGACGCCGCCCGGTTCGCACCAGCAGCACCGCGTCCGCGCTCACCCACGCGAGTGCGATCTGCAACGGCAGCGCGTTCACCGCCGCCGACCACCAGGCGAACGCGGGCACCGTCAGCGGGACGAACAGGTAGAACGCCAGGGGTCCGAGCAGGCGGGTGCGGACCCCGAGCAGCACGATCAACAGTCGCAGCACCGCCAGCGAAGCGAGCAGTTGCAACCCGATCAGCACCACGACGGCGGCTGCCCAATTCAACGGCGCCACCTCGGTGACCAGCCAGGTCAGCACGAAAGCCAACGGCATCACGTGCCCGTCATGACTGGTGAACAGCAATTCCGTCGAGAACACCGGCTGGCTGCTCACCCGGCCGATCAGCAGGAAATCGTCCCAGTAGAAGAATCCGGACGCGGCCACCCAGCCGCGCAGGACCAGCTGCGCCACGATCAGCGCCGTCGCGACGAGCAGCACCGTCCGCCCGGTGATCCGCCACGGCACCGGCCGCGACGGGTCACGGGAGTGCGGTGGCGAGTCGAGCAGCGGCACGGACGTCACGTCTCTCGACGCTAGCCCGTAGTTCGCGAGGCGGCCATCACGACCCACCACAGGGGAGTCACCGAGGGGCTGTGTCCGCGGACAGTTCGGTTTTGGACTGATCTATTCAAAATGTGTTACGGTCGTCGGCATGGCCAGACCCAAAGAATTCGACGAGCACCGCGCCGTGGACGCCGCGATGCGGGCGTTCTGGTCCGCCGGTTACGAGGCGACCTCCACCCAGGACCTCTGCGCCGCGACAGGCTTGGGCCGCAGCAGCATCTACAACACCTTCACCAGCAAGCGCGATCTGTTCGATCGAGCTCTGCGCCACTACATGACCACCCGGAACGCCCCCCTCTTCGACATCCTCGACAGCGACGCACCGGCCAGGGAGCGGATCGCCGACATCCTGCGCCGGACCGCCGAGGCGTCCGAAACCGAACCGTCGGGCTGCCTCGTGGTGAACTCGATCGTCGAACTCGCCCCCCACGATGCCGCTGCGCGCGCGCTCCTGGATGCCGATGGCGAGCGCCGTCTCGACGCACTCACGGCGACTGTCGAAAGTGGTCAGCGCGCAGGCGAATTCGCCGCCGATCGGGATGCCCGCGCCATCGCCCAGTTCCTGACCGCCACCATCAGCGGCATGCGCGTCGCGGCGCGCGGCGGAGCGGATCACGCCACCCTGACCGCGATCGCCGAGACCGCGATGCGCTGCCTCTGAGATCCACCGGCCCCCATCGCCTTTCATCATGGCTTGATTTTGAACTGATTGATCCAAAATAGTTCGACGTACGAGAGGTTGTCATGCCGACCGCTGTCTACATCCTGGGCCTGTCCATCTTCGCCCAGGGCACCTCCGAGCTGATGCTGGCCGGACTCCTCCCCGACCTGGCCGCCGACCTGGGAGTCTCCATTCCCCGTGCGGGACTGCTCATCTCGGCCTTCGCGCTCGGCATGCTGGTCGGCGCGCCACTGCTGGCCGTGGTGACGCTGCGCTGGCCACGCCGTGACGCACTGCTGGCCTTCCTCGCGATCTTCGTCGCGGCCCATGTCGTCGGCGCGCTGAGCGGCGACTACTCGGTGATCTTCGCGACCCGGGTGGTGAGCGCCTTCGTCTACGCGGGGTTCTGGGCGCTGGCGGCGGCGACCGCGGTGAGCCTGGTGGCCCCGCAGTTACGCGGACGGGCGATGAGCATCGTCGCGGGTGGACTCACCATCGCCACGATCATCGGGGTGCCCGCGGGCACCGTCATCGGCCAGCATCTGGGCTGGCGCGCGGCCTTCTGGGCGGTCGCCGGGCTGTCCGCACTGACGATGATCGGTGTGTTCACGAAGATTCCCGGCGGTCGACCCGCCAGGGTCGCGGACTTGCGGGGCGAATTGCGGGTGATGGCGAATGTGCGGCTGTGGGTGTCCTACGGCGCCACCGCGCTGTCGACGGGTTCGGCGTTCGTCACCTTCGCCTACCTCGGCGCGATGCTGGCCGACACCACCGGCATCTCGGCGGCGTGGGTCCCGGCGGTGCTGGGTCTGTACGGCGTCGGCGGGTTGATCGGTATCACGATCGGCGGTCGATTCGCCGACGCGCACCCGTTCCGCACGCTGTACGTGGGCGCCGCGGGGATGACGGTGATCGCGGCCGCGATCGCTGTCACCGCGCGCTTCCCGGCGCCGACGATCGTGCTCGTCTTATTGCTCGGCGCTGTCGGTTTCGCCACGAACCCGGCCCTGAACACCCGCGTTTTCACGCTGGCCGACGGCGCCCCGACACTGGCCGCGGCGACCAACTACTCGGCGTTCAATGTCGGAATCACCGTCGGTCCATGGCTGGGCGGACTGGCCATCGGCGCGGGGCTCGGCTTCGCTTCGGTCGGCTGGATCGGCGCCGGACTCGGTCTGGCCATGCTCGCCACCGTCGGGCTGTCCCATCGGCTGGAACGTGAACCCCGCACGGCCGCCGGCACTTCCGAGCCGCGACTACCAGCGCTCACCCACCCGTAGGTCATGAGACGTCGAAACCACCCGCGACAGATACGGGTGGTT
>NZ_JBHTUD010000011.1:0-232869 GCF_042794235.1 Nocardia sp. NPDC056541 | reverse complement strand
GTGTACCTCTTATTTTTTTATAAACCCCCCGTCCATACCGACCCCCACCACCCCGCCCCCCCCCACATCTTGTTAATCCCCCGCCAAACCCCCCCCCTCCTCTTCGGGGTGGTCCCCACGTCTCGGGCTCAGCCCAGGCAGCCCGGGCCGAGTAGCGCTTTCAGGTCTCCCATCAACGCGGAGGAGGGAGACACTCGCCAGGCGTCGTCGAGTTTGAGCATGGTGGTCTTCTCCCGGGCGCCGACATGGCGGATGAAGACATCCGAGGTGCCCTGGTGCCGGGTGAGGACCTTCTTCAGCTCACCGAGCTTGTCGGGCGTGCACATCCGGGTCGTCATCACCACCGCCACCGGCTTGGCCACGCCGATGGCCGAGAGGTCGGGAACGACGAGGTCGTTGGCGATCAGGGAGATGCGGTCGTCACGCACCGAGACGCGGGCCTTCACCAGCACCACGGCGTCTTCGACCACATCCATGCCGTACACCGAGTACGACTGTGGGAAGAACAGCACCTCCACGCCACCGGTGAGGTCTTCCAATTGGGCCGAGGCCCAGGCCAACCCGTTCTTGTTGATCCGGCGGTTCACCGAGGCGAGGATGCCACCGATGGTCACCTGCGCGCCGTCCTTGACGTCGCCTTCCAGGATCGCCGGGATGGGGGTGTCGACCTGCGCTGCCAGCACGTGCTCGACGCCGTTGAGCGGGTGGCCGGACACGTAGAGCCCCAGCATCTCCCGTTCGAGGGCGAGTTTGTGCTTGGTCTCCCATTCGTCCTCGGGGACTTTGACATTGAAGACCGACGCCATCGAGTCGTCGCCGTCGCCGAGGCCGCCGAACAGGTCGAACTGGCCGATCGCCTCGGCCTTCTTGGTCGACATCACCGCGTCGATCGCGTCGGAGTGGATCAGCAGCAAGCCCTTGCGCGGATGCCCGAGGGAGTCGAATCCGCCTGCCTTGATGAGGGATTCGGTGACCTTCTTGGAGCAGGCGATCGCGTCGATCTTGTTCAGGTAGTCGGAGAAGTCGGTGAACTTCGACTTCTCCTTGCGCGCGGTGATGATCGAGCCGACCACGTTGGTGCCGACGTTGCGGACCGCGCCGAGACCGAACCGGATATCGGTGCCGACAGAGGCGAAGTTCAGCTCCGATTCGTTGACATCGGGCGGCAGCACCGTGATACCCATCTTGCGGCAATCCGACAGGTAGATGGCGGCTTTGTCCTTGTCGTCACCGACGGAGGTGAGCAGACCGGCCATGTACTCGGCCGGGTAGTTGGCCTTGAGGTAGGCGGTCCAGAAGGAGACGAGGCCGTAGCCGGCCGCGTGCGATTTGTTGAACGCGTACCCGGCGAACGGGAGAATCGTGTCCCACAGCGCCTTGATGGCGGGCTCGGAGAAGTCGTTGGCCAGCATGCCGTCACGGAAGCCGGCGTAAGCCTCTTCCAGGACGGACAGCTTCTTCTTACCCATGGCGCGGCGCAGGATATCGGCTTGGCCGAGCGAGTACCCGGCCACCTTCTGCGCGATCTGCATGATCTGTTCCTGATAGACGATCAGGCCGAAGGTGTCGGCCAGGATCTCTTTCAGTGGCTCTTCGAGTTCGGGGTGGATCGGTTTGACTTCTTGCCGGTTGTTCTTGCGGTCGGCGTAGTCGTTGTGGGCGTTCATGCCCATCGGGCCGGGGCGGTACAGCGCGAGGACGGCGACGATATCGCCGAAGCCGGTGGGTTGCATGCGGCGCAGCAGGTCGCGCATGGCGCTGCCGTCGAGCTGGAACACGCCGAGGGTGTCGCCGCGGGCGAGCAGTTCGTAGGTGGCCGGGTCGTCGAGCGGCAGGTTGTCCATGTCGAGATCGATGCCGCGGTTGGCCTTGATGTTCTCCAGGGCGTCACCGATGACGGTGAGGTTGCGCAGGCCGAGGAAGTCCATCTTCAGCAGGCCGATGGCCTCGCACGACGGGTAGTCCCAGCCGGTGATGATCGCGCCGTCCTGGGCGCGCTTCCACACCGGGATCGCGTCGGTGAGCGGCTCCGAGGACATGATGACTGCGCAGGCGTGCACGCCCGCGTTGCGGATCAGACCTTCCAGGCCTTTCGCGGTCTCGTAGATCTTGGCGATGTCGGGATTGGAGCCGATCAGTTCGCGGACCTCGGCAGCTTCCTTGTACCGCTCGTGGTCGGGATCGGTGATGCCGGAGACCGAGATGTCCTTGGCCATGATCGGCGGCGGCAGCGCCTTGGAGATCTGGTCGGCGATGGCGAAACCGGGCTGGCCGAACAGGACTCGCGCGGAGTCCTTGATCGCGGCCTTGGTCTTGATGGTGCCGAAGGTGATCACCTGGGCCACGCGGTCGCTGCCCCACTTCTCGGTGGCGTAGCGGACCATCTCACCGCGGCGGCGATCATCGAAGTCGATATCGATATCGGGCATCGACACGCGCTCGGGATTGAGGAATCGCTCGAACAGCAGACCGTGCGGGATGGGATCGATATTGGTGATACCCATCGCGTAGGCGACCAGCGAACCGGCGGCCGAACCACGACCGGGACCGACCCGGATACCGACCTCGAGCGCGTGCTTGATCAGGTCACCGACGACGAGGAAGTAGGCCGGGAAACCCATCTCGCAGATGACTTTGAGTTCGAAGTCGGCACGGTCGAGGTATTCGCGCGAGGGACCGTCCGGAAAGCGGCGATCGAGACCGTCGAGGACTTCCTTGCGCAACCAGCTGGCCTGGTCGTGGCCTTCGGGCACCGGGAAGATCGGCATCCGGTCGCGGTGAGCCCACACGTCGTCGTAGGACTGCACCCGCTCACCGATGAGCTCGGTGTTGTCGCACGCACCGGGGACCTCGGCATCCCAGATCGCACGCATCTCCGCGGCGGACTTGAGGTAATAGCCGTCACCATCGAACTTGAAACGGGTCGGGTCCGACAGCGTCTTACCGGTCTGAATGCACAGCAGCGCTTCGTGGTTGACCGACTGGTCCTTGGTGACATAGTGGCAGTCGTTGGTGGCGATCGGCGGGATGCCGAGCTGCTTGCTGATGTCGATCAGGCCCTCGCGGACCCGGCGCTCGATGGACAGACCGTGGTCCATCACCTCGAGGAAGAAGTTGTCGGCGCCGAAGATCTCCTGCCACTTCGCGGCGGCTTCGAGCGCTTCGCGGTCGTGGCCCAGACGCAGGCGGGTCTGTACTTCACCCGACGGGCAGCCGGTGGTCGCGATGATGCCCTCGGCATGCTGGGCGATGATCTCCTCGTCCATGCGCGCCCACTTGCCGAGCTGGCCCTCGATCGAGGCGAGCGAGGACAGCTTGAACAGGTTGCGCAGGCCGGTCGCGTTCTCGGCGACCATCGTCATGTGGGTGTAGGCACCCGAGCCCGAGACGTCGTCGCCCTTCTGACCCGGATCGCCCCACTTCACCCGCTTGGTGTCGAAGCGCGAGCCCGGTGCGATGTAGGCCTCGATGCCGATGATCGGCTTGATGCCCGCCTTCTTGGCCGAGTTGTAGAACTCCGAGGCGCCGTACATGTTGCCGTGGTCGGTCATGCCGACCGCGGTCATGCCCAACCGATCCGCCTCCGCGAACAGCGGCGAGATCTTCGCCGCTCCATCGAGCATCGAGTACTCGGTGTGGTTGTGCAGGTGAACGAACGATCCGGACGGAGCCAAGACGGTCCTTCCTCCCATAGAGTCGGCGGGGGTTGGCCTTGGCATTCTATGCACGGGGGTCCGACAGATTCGGCACGCCACGAACCGCGCCTGGGCGAGGGGCGGCGTGTCGTGGTGAACGTCACCGACGGGCCCTCGATCTCGCGAAGAAGGCGGCCTGATCCGATTCCGGCGCTCGCCCCGACATAATCGATCGGTGCACACCGATCGGCCGACTCGATGACCCCCTTCATCGTGGCCGCCGCGGCCCTCGCCCTGCTGGTCGTGGCGTTGCTGGTCTGGCGGCGAACCCAGCGGGTCGTCACCACACCCGCCCAGCGGGCCGTCCACCAAGCACTGCACACCGCGTCGCTGGCCGCCGTGCCGTTGCGGCGCGGGCTGACCGAGGAGTCCGCGAGTGAAGCGGCGCCACACCTGCGGGCGCTCGCGGGTGCCGAGGCGCTGGGTGTGGCCGATGCCGAGGGGACGCTGCTGGCGTGGGACGGTCCGCAGACCGGGATGTTCGCCTCGTTCGCCGAGGCGGCGCGCCGCGCCGTCGCCGATGAGCGGCCCGTGCTGGTCACCGGTGACGAGCACACGTTGATCGCGCAACCGTTGCCGATCGACACGGGGGCGGCGGTCGGTGCGCTCGGCATGGTGACGACCGGGAAGCCGGGGCCCGGCATGCTCGGGGCGGTCGCGGAGGTGGCGCGCTACGCGTGTGGACAGCTGGAACTCGCCGAGCTCGACGCGTCGAGGGCGCGGGTCGACCGGGCGGAATTGCGGGCGCTGCGAGCCCAGATCAGCCCGCATTTCATCTACAACGCGCTCAACACGATCGCCTCGTTCGTCCGCACCGACCCGGATCGGGCTCGCGAACTGATCCTCGAATTCGCCGACTTCACCCGCTATTCCTTCCGCGCCGCAGGCGAATTCACCGTGCTCGCCGACGAACTACGCAACATCGAGCGATATCTGGCATTGGAACAGGCCCGCTTCGGCGACGCGCTCGACGTGCGGCTGCGCATCGCACCAGAAGTTCTCGGTGTCGTGCTGCCCTTCCTCGCCTTGCAGCCACTCGTCGAGAACGCGGTCCGGCACGGCCTCGCCGGCGGCGGCCGAGGCGGCCAGCTGAGCATCGTCGCCACCGACGCCGGCACCGACTGCCTGATCAGTGTCGAAGACGACGGCATCGGCATGGACCCGGACCTGTTGCGCTCCGGCGCACTCGACGCCGTCGACACCGGCTCCGGCCCCGCCCGCACCGGCGAGGCGGCCCACGTGGGCCTGGCCAACGTCGACGACCGCCTCCGCGCCGCTTTCGGCAACGACTACGGCCTGGTCGTGGAAACCGCACCCGGCGCAGGCACGAAAGTCAGCATGCGGGTCCCGAAGTTTCGCGCCGGTATTCGGGCCTGATCCCGGTCTCATGGCGGCGTTCGGCACCGCCGCCGACCCTGCCGGTTACGATGGATGGGTTGTGACTTGGAACACCGATGAACCCTCGACCGCTCTGCGGGTGCTCGCCGTCGATGATGAGAAACCGGCGCTGGACGAGCTCGTGTATCTGCTGAGCACGCAGGCGGGAGTCGGTGAGATCTATCGGGCCGGTGAAGCGACCGGGGCTTTGCGGTTGTTGCGGGCACATCCGATCGACGCGGTATTTCTCGATATCGATATGCCGGGGCTCACGGGGATGGAATTGGCGGGAATCCTGTCGGAATTCGCTGAGCCGCCCGCGGTGGTGTTCGTGACCGCCCATGATGATCACGCGGTGGCAGCCTTCGATCTGGGGGCCGTGGATTACCTGTTGAAGCCCCTGCGAGGTGCTCGATTGGGTGAGGCGGTGCGACGGATTCTGGCGGGGCGTATTTCGGTGCCCGCGACGGTCGTGGCGCAGTCCGCGCATCCGAGCGAGGTGATTCCGGTGGAGCTCGGCGGGGTGACCACCTTGGTGAACCGGGCTGATGTGGCGTGGGTCGAAGCGGATGGGGATTACGCACGGTTGCACACCGGCAGCGGGTCGCATTTGGTGCGAATTCCGCTGTCGGCGCTGGAATCACGGTGGGAGGATGCCGGATTTCTGCGGGTGCATCGGTCCTATCTGGTGGCCTTGCGGTTGGTGACCGGGCTGCGGAGCGCGGGCAACGCGACGGTGGTGTGTCTGCGGGCCGAAGGGGCGGCCGGCGCGGTGGAATTGCCGGTGAGTCGTCGCCAGGTGCGCGAACTCAAGCAGCGGCTGGTGCACGGACCTCGACAGAACTGGTCACAGCGATGACGGGTCCGCAGCGACCGCCGCGGGAACGCGTGGTGCTGGCGCAGCGGCGGGGTGCGCGCCAGGTGCGCACGCGCACGGAGATGGTCGAGCAGACCGACCTCGGCACGGCGCTGATCGGTGGGCTGATCCGGGCGCAGCTGGGCCTGGCATTGCGCCTGGGCCTGATGGTGGCGGTCGGGTTCGGCGCGCTGCCGGTGCTGTTGCGCGTCGACGCGATCGCCGAGGCGACGGTGGCCGGCATCCGGCTGCCCTGGCTGATTCTCGGCGTGCTCGCGTTCCCGGCGCTGTACGCGGTGGGGTGGTCGTATGTTCGCCTCGCCCAGCGCAACGAAGACGATTTCCTGGAACTGGCCGGGGACTGACACATGCCGTACGAGCTGTCGACAGCGCCGTATGGGCCTGTCCGCGCCCGCGGATCGAAACCGGCACCGTCGGGCGGGCCGAGCTCATGAGCCCCGACAATCCGGCGCTCACGGTCGCCGCACTGCTGCTGGCGGCGCTTGCCACTGTCGGCATCGGGTTTTATGGAGTGCGCCTGTCCCGCACGACTTCGGATTTCCTGGTCGCGTCACGCACGGTGGGTTCGCGATGGAATGCCGCAGCGGTCTCCGGTGAATATCTTTCCGCCGCTTCCTTTCTCGGCGTCGCCGGACTGATCGCCAAATACGGTGCGGACGCCCTGTGGTATCCGGTGGGTTTCACCGCGGGCTATCTGGGCCTGCTGATGTTCGTGGCCGCCCCGCTGCGCCGATCCGGTGCGTACACCGTGCCGGACTTCGCCGAATTCCGGTTGGGATCTATTCGGTTGCGGCGCATGGCCGCCGGTCTCGTGGTGCTGGTCTGCGCGGTGTATCTGATTCCGCAGTTCCAAGGAGCCGGATTGACGCTGCACATTCTGCTCGGCGTACCCGCCTGGGTGGGGGCGGTCGCGGTGGGCGCGATCGTGTCGGCGAATGTGATCGGCGGCGGCATGCGGTCGGTGACCCTGGTGCAGGCATTCCAGTATTGGCTGAAATTGACCGCGGTGGCGGTACCCGCATTGGTGCTCGGAATGCATTTCCTCGCCGACGAACGACCGGTCGCCACCCCGGTGCCACCCACGGTCGACGAGCGCACCACCGTCGACATCTCGACCGATGTCGTCGTGCACCTGGACGTTTCGCAGCAGGTGACGATCACCGGAACACTCGACGGACACCCCACCGCGGGCCCGGTCGTGCTGACACCGGGCAATCACACCCTCGACGAAGGCACCGAACTGATCCTCGCGCCGGGCTCGGCCGTTCCGGTGGTGGCCGGCGCACCGGCCGACGGCGCCGGCTGGGTGGCGCCCGGCGGCGGATTCGGCGGGGAACACCCGCAGTACCAGGTGTTCTCGCTGATCGTGGCGACCTTCCTCGGCACCATGGGATTACCCCACGTGCTCGTCCGCTTCTACACCAATCGCGACGGCCCGTCCGCGCGCCGGACCGCGCTGACGGTGATCGGGCTGGTCGGCGTCTTCTACCTGTTCCCGATCCTGCTCGGCGTCTTCGCCCGCCTCTACGTGCCCCAACTGCTGATCACCGGCGCCTCCGACGCGGCCGTCGTGCTGCTGCCCGGTGCAGTGCTCGGTGGCCTCGGCGGACAGCTGCTGGCCGCGCTGGCGGCGGCCGGGGCGATCGCGGCATTCCTGTCCACCTCGTCGGGGCTGCTGGTCAGCTTGGCGGGAGTGCTCAGTACCGACGTGCTGCGCGGCCGGATCCGGGACTTCCGCCTCGCCGCCCTGGTCGCGGGCCTGGTCCCGCTGACACTCGCGGTCACCGTGGCGTCCCTGGATCTGTCGCGCACTGTCGCCCTGGCCTTCTCGGTGGCCGCGTCGACGCTGTGCCCGCTGCTCGTGCTCGGCATCTGGTGGCGCGGACTCACCGCGACCGGCGCGGCCGCGGGCATGCTCACCGGCGGGGTCACCGCGGGCGGCGCGACCGTGCTGGCGGTGCTCGGTGGCGTCTCCCCCGACCTGGCGAACGGCTGGCCGGCCGCGATCGTCGACTATCCGGGCGCGGTCAGTGTTCCGCTGGCCTTCGCGGTGACCATCCTGGTGAGCCTCGCCACCACGGGTCAGGATCCCCGGGCGGTGGCGGGGGTGTTCCTGCGCATGCACGCCCCCGAACGGCTCGGGATGAGTGCCGATCGCGACCCCGAAACCGCCACTCATCGGTGATCTCGCACCGACCGTTCGTCGCACCACACCGACCGCTCACCGCACGGGCGGCCACCTTCACCGAGTGACCCACGCCACACCATCATGCGCCCGCGTCCGGGGACCTACCGTCATCTCCACGCACGACCCCCCCTTCACGCTAGGACGACCGGCATGACCCAAACCGACACCGAGGCGCCAGATCCGCGCACGCCGAGTGCCGACGAATGGCTCGCGGTACAAGCAAGTCCGCAGTTCCAAGATCTGCGAAACCGGCTGCGCCGCTTCATCTTCCCGATGACCGCGCTGTTCCTGGTGTGGTACCTGAGCTATGTGCTGCTCGGCGCGTACGCGCACGACTTCATGGCCCAGAAGGTCTTCGGCAACAGCAACGTGGGCCTGCTGCTCGGACTCGGGCAGTTCGTCTCCACGTTCCTCATCACCGGGCTCTACGTCCGTTTCGCCAACCGTGAACTGGATCCGCGCGCCGCGGCCATCCGCGAAGAACTCGAAGGGGGCCAGGCATCATGAGCGTCACCCTTGCCGCGTCGTCGACGGTGGGCAATCCCATCGCCAACATCGCCATTTTCCTGCTGTTCGTCGCGGTCACCATGGTGGTGGTGATCCGGGCCAGCCGCAACAACGCCAGTGCCGCCGACTATTTCACCGGCGGACGCGGCTTCTCCGGTCCGCAGAACGGCATCGCCATCGCCGGTGACTACCTGTCGGCCGCGAGCTTCCTCGGCATCGCGGGCGCGATCGCCGTCTACGGCTACGACGGGTTCCTGTATTCGATCGGGTTCCTCGTCGCCTGGCTCGTCGCGCTGCTGCTGGTGGCCGAAATGCTGCGCAACACCGGCAAATTCACCATGGCCGACGTCCTCAGTTTCCGACTGAAGGAAGGCCCGGTGCGCACCGCGGCCGCGCTGACCACCCTCACCGTCTCGCTGTTCTATCTGCTCGCGCAGATGGCGGGCGCCGGCGGCCTGGTGGCGCTGCTGCTCGATATCTCCAGCCGCACCGGGCAATCCATCGTCATCGCGGCCGTCGGTGTGCTGATGATCGTGTATGTGCTGGTCGGTGGCATGAAGGGCACCACCTGGGTGCAGATCATCAAGGCGGTGCTGCTGATCGCGGGCGCCGCGCTGATGACGGTGATGGTGCTGGCGAAGTTCGGCTTCAACTTCTCCGACATCCTCGGTGCCGCACAGGAATCGGTGAGCGAGTCCACCAGCAAGGCGGTCGCCGCCCGCGACGTGCTCGCGCCCGGCGCGCAATACGGCGGCAGCGAGATGTCGAAGCTGAACTTCCTGTCGCTGGGCCTGGCCCTGGTACTCGGCACCGCGGGTCTGCCGCACGTGCTGATGCGCTTCTACACGGTCCCGACCGCGAAAGAGGCTCGGCGCTCGGTGGTGTGGGCGATCGGCCTGATCGGCGCCTTCTACCTGTTCACCCTGGTGCTCGGTTACGGCGCGGCGGCCATCGTGGGCCCGGACAGGATCCTCGCCGCGGCGGGTGGCCAGAACTCGGCGGCGCCGCTGCTGGCGTTCGAACTCGGCGGGGTGATCCTGCTCGGGGTGATCTCGGCGGTCGCGTTCGCGACGATCCTCGCGGTCGTGGCCGGTCTCACCATCACCGCGTCGGCCTCGTTCGCCCACGACATCTACGCCAGCGTGCTCAAGAAGGGCAACGTCGACGAGGTCAAGCAGGTGCGGGTCTCGCGGATCACCGCGGTGGTGATCGGTGTCCTCGCGATCGGTCTCGGCATCCTCGCCAACGGCCAGAACATCGCGTTCCTGGTGGCGCTGGCGTTCGCGGTGGCGGCGGCGGCGAACCTGCCGACGATCCTGTACTCGCTGTTCTGGAAGCGCTTCAACACCACCGGTGCGCTGTGGTCGATGTACGGCGGCCTGATCTCGACCATCGTGCTCATCGTGTTCTCGCCCGCGGTGTCGGGCAACAAGACCGCGATGATCAAGGGCGCGGATTTCGACTGGTTCCCGCTGTCCAACCCGGGCATCGTGTCCATTCCGCTGGCCTTCGTGCTCGGCATCCTCGGCACCTACCTGGGTGGCCGCGGTGAGCAGGTCGACCAGGCCAAGGCCGCGGAGATGGAAGTCCGGTCCCTGACCGGCGTCGGTGCGGAGAAGGCGATCTCGCACTGACGCCAACCCTGCCCGTGCCGGTGGTTCGCCCCACCGGCACGGGTTGTACCCCCATGCTTTTCGAAGGAGAGATTCTTGTGACCAGTTACCCGCCCGCCCCGGAGTTCGTCGCGCAGGCCAATGCCGATGCCGCGCTGTACGAGCGGGCGCGCACCGACCGCGACGGTTTCTGGGCCGAGCAGGCCAACCGGCTGCACTGGCACAAGCCCTTCACCGAGGTACTCGACTGGACCGACGCGCCGGTCGCACGCTGGTTCGGCGACGGCGAGCTCAACGTCGCCTACAACTGCCTCGACCGCCACGTCATCGACGGCCACGGCGACCAGGTCGCCATCCACTGGGAGGGCGAACCCGGCGACTCCCGCGCGATCACCTACGCGGAGTTGCTCGATGAGGTGTGCAGGGCCGCGAACACTTTCACCGCGTTGGGACTCGAGGCGGGCGATCGCGTCGCGATCTACATGCCGATGGTGCCCGAAGCGATCGTGACGATGCTGGCATGCGCACGGCTCGGTCTCACGCACTCGGTGGTGTTCGCCGGGTTCTCCCCCACGGCACTGCGCCAGCGGGTCGACGACGCCGAGGCCAGGTTGATCGTGACCACCGACGGGCAGTGGCGTCGCGGCAAGCCCGCCGCGCTGAAGTACGCCGTCGACGAGGCGCTGGGTTCGGATCCGTCGAGCGTCGAGCATGTGCTGGTGGTGCGCCGGGTCGGCCTCGACGTGCCGTGGACCGAGGTGCGCGATCTGTGGTGGGACGAAACCGTCGCTGTCGCTTCGCCTTCCCACGAGGCACAGCCCTTCCCCGCCGAGCACCCGCTGTTCATCCTCTACACCTCCGGCACCACCGGGAAACCCAAGGGCATCCTGCACACCACCGGCGGATACCTCACCCAAACCGCCTACACCCACCACAACGTCTTCGACCACAAAGCGGGACAAGACGTCTACTGGTGCACCGCTGACATCGGCTGGGTCACCGGGCACAGCTACATCGTCTACGGTCCCCTCGCCAACCGCGCGACGCAGATCGTGTACGAGGGCACTCCGAACTTCCCTGACGAGAATCGTCATTTCGAGATCATCGAGAAGTACGGCGTCACGATCTATTACACCGCGCCGACATTGATCCGCACGTTCATGAAGTGGGGCCGCGACATCGCCGACGCGCACGATCTGAGCACGCTGCGACTGCTGGGCTCCGTCGGCGAACCGATCAACCCCGAAGCCTGGCGCTGGTACCGGGAAGTCTTCGGCGCCAACGAGACTCCTATCGTCGACACCTGGTGGCAGACCGAGACCGGCGCCATCATGATCGCGCCACTGCCCGGCGTCACCGACACCAAGCCCGGCGCCGCGATGGGCCCGCTGCCGGGGATCTCCGCGAAAGTCGTCGACGACGAGGGCACACCGCTGGGTCCCGACGGGTCCGGTCTGCTCGTCCTGGATCAGCCGTGGCCGTCGATGCTGCGCGGCATCTGGAACGACATGGACCGCTACCGCGAAACCTATTGGCAGCGTTTCGCTTCCGAAGGCTGGTATTTCGCCGGGGACGGTGCCAAGCTCGATGCCGACGGTGATCTGTGGATTCTGGGGCGCGTCGACGACGTGATGAATGTGTCCGGTCACCGCATCTCCACCGCCGAGGTGGAATCCGCGCTCGTCGGGCACCCGGCCGTCGCCGAGGCCGCGGTGGTCGGTGCGTCCGACGAGACCACCGGGCAGGGAATCGTCGCCTTCGTCATCCTCACGGGATCGGCGGCCACGGCCGACGGGCTCGTGTCGGAGCTGAAGGCGGCGGTGTCGCTCGAGATCAGCCCGATCGCGCGGCCACGCGAAATCCACATCGTGCCGGAACTGCCCAAGACCCGCAGCGGCAAGATCATGCGCAGGCTGCTGCGTGATGTCGCCGAGGGACGCGAGCTCGGCGACACCTCGACACTGGTCGATCCGACGGTGTTCGAGTCGATCGCCACCGCGTGACGGCAGGACAACAGCCCGCGCCACCGGTCGGTGGCGCGGGAAGCATCGGCCGGCCCCTGTCACCGTGGACCGAACCCGAACCTGCCGAAAGGACACAGCGTGAGCGCGCCGGATGGACGTAGTTCGCGCGGCACCGGGCATGCTGGGACGGTGGAGATACCTATGTTCCCGCTGGGAGCGGTGCTGCTACCCGGTGAGTCGTTGTCGTTGCAGATCTTCGAGCCGCGGTACGTAGCGCTGATCGAGGACTGCATGGACGGTCGGCGGGAGCCGGAATTCGGTGTCGTGCTGATCGCGCGCGGGCACGAAGTGGGCGGCGGTGAGGTACGCACGGAAGTGGGCACCGTCGCCCGGATCACCGAGGTCATCGAATTGCCCGGCTCGCGATACCGGCTGCGCTGCAAAGGAACCGACCGCATTCGCATCGAGAAATGGCTCGTCGACGCGCCGTATCCCCAGGCGGAAGCCGAGACCTGGCCGGACGACCCCGGCCTCGACGACAGCGCGTTGCTGGCGGGTTTGCGTGAACGCGCGGACCGCCTGCACACCCTCACGGCCCAGTTCGCGCGACGCAACGGCATCCGCCGTCCGCCGCCGTCGGCCTCGCTGAACGATCTGTCCGATGATCCGACCACTCGCTCCTACGAGCTCGCAGCTCGCCTGCCGATCGGGCCGACCGACCGTCAGTCGGCCCTGTCCGCCCCGAACGCGCACAGCCGGCTCGAGGCCCTGTCCACCTCCGTCGACGACGCGATCGCGATGATGGAGTTCCGCCTGCTGTGACGTCAGCCCGCCGGCGCGATGGTGATCACGATCTTCGCGCGGGCGTGTTCGGTCTCCATGTACTCGATGGCGGCCGGCGTATCCGCCAGTGGGTAGGTCCGGTCGATGGCCGGGCGGAGCAGGCCCGACTCGATCAGTTCGCGAAGCTCGGTCAGCGACTCCGGCGTCTGCTCCGCCAGCGGAGCACGGACGGCCGGTTTCACGAACGGTCGAGCCAGCTGACCGCGCGCGAGCAGGCCGACCGGGCCGAACCAGTTGCCGCCGTCGAAGTTGCCGCCACCGGACAGGACCAGCGTGCCGGTGGGTTCGACCAGGCGGAGCAGTTCCCGCAGCGTCCGCGTACCGGCCAGGTCGAGGACAGTGTCGTAGCGGCCGGTCAGAGTGTCGCGGGTGTAGTCGACGACGTGTTCGGCGCCGAGTCTGCGCGCCGCCTCGACATTGCGGGTGCTGCACACCGCGCTGACTCGCGCACCCCGCGCTCGGGCGATCTGAACCGCGAAGGTGCCGACGCCACCGGACGCGCCGATGATCAGCACCCGCTCGCCCTCGCCGACGTGACGCAGGCAGGTCAGGGCGGTGTTCGCGGCCAACGGCACCGCCGCCGATTCCTCGAAACTCAGGTTCGCCGGTTTCCGATCGAGCAACCCCCGCGGCACCGCGACGAATTCCGCGAACGCACCGCTGACCGCCTCCCCGAAGACTTCGTCGCCTACCGCCAGCTCCGTGACACCGTCCCCCACCTCCTCGACCGTCCCCGCGAAATCACCGCCCGGCACCGGATTCGCCGGCCCCCGTCGACCGAAGACCGACCGGTCCATCCACCGCGCGATCTTCGGATCGCCCCGCATCACATGCCAATCCCGCGCATTCACCGACGCGGCGCGAACGCGCACCAGCACCTGCCCCGCTCCCACCGGCGGCCGCCCGATCTCCGCCGTCGCCAACATCGCCGATGACCCGTATACCTGCTGCACGATCGCCCTCACACCGAGAACGCTAGGCGCCCGACCCGCCCACCCACATCAGGGAATTCCCCGATGTCTCCGGAGATTTCACGCCAGGTGCGGAATTGCCCGCGTGGCACCGAACGCTTCGAAATCTCGAGGAATCGGTCGAACCGCGAGGGGGTGTGGGCCGTTGACAGGGAAGGAGCCGGTGGGCATGGGGCCACGGACCGGCGGCCGCACCAACGGAAGCGGAGAACGACCGATGACCATCAACGATTTCTCGCTGAACCGCCGCACCGTCGTGGTGGGTGTCGGCGTCTTGGCCGCCGCGGCGACGATGACCGCGTGCAGTGCCGACGACAACACCGAGTCGGCGGCCGCCGCGTCACCCGAACCGGGGGCGCCGGCGGGTGCGCTGACCAAAGCGGCGGATGTTCCGGTAGGCGGTGGGGTGATCGTCGGTGACACCGTCGTCACCCAGCCGACCGCGGGTAATTTCATCGGGCTGTCGTCGACCTGCACGCACGCTGGATGCAAGGTCGCTACGGTGGCCAGAGGCACGATCAACTGCCCCTGCCACGGCAGCCGATTCGAGCTCGACGGCGCGGTGCGCGGCGGTCCCGCGACCGAGCCGCTGCCCGCCAAACCTGTTCGCGTCGAGGGAGACTCGATCGTTCCCGCTTAGACGCGCGGCACGCCCGCACTGCGGTCCTCGCCGACGGTGCGGGCGTGCCGTTCAGCTCAGCCGGCGGCGTCCATCATTTCGGACATACGCCGTTCCATTTCTTCCGCCGAGACGTCTTCGATGTGGGTGGCCACGGTCCAGCGGTGACCCCACGGGTCCTCGAAGGCGCCGCTACGGTCGCCGTAGAACTGGTCGGTCATGGGAGTGATGGCGGTAGCGCCCGCGTCGAGGGCCGCGCCGAAGGCAGCGTCGGCGTCGGCGACGTAGACCATCAGGTTCACCGGCGAACCGCCGACGGCCTTCGGGTCGTTGAAGCCGATCTCGGGGACCGGATCGCCCACCATCAGCACCGAATCGCCGACGAGCAGTTCACTGTGGACGATGGTGCCACCGGGGCCGTCCATTTTCATGCGCACAGTGGCGCCGAAGACCGCGGTGTAGAAGTCGATCGCGGCGGCCGCTCCCACGCACGCCAGGCCGGGACAGATCCGCGGATAACCCTCGGGAAAAGGGGAAACATCAGACATCGGATACCTCCGTGTCGAGAGTGATGCTCGGACGACCACCAGCGTATTCCCCTCGCCTGATCGGGAAAAGGGCCTCGCCGTTTCGGCCGTCCGATGAGATCAGGACTAGTAGAACTCGTTTTACTCCTGTAGAACTTGTCTCAGGTTTAGAACCTGTTTCAGTTTTGCTGCCGAAGTCGGAGGGCCGGGACGTGCGCTACGGGGTTGTCTTGTTCACCAGTGACCGGGGCATCGCGCCCGCCGATGCGGCCAAGGCCGCCGAGGACGCCGGATTCGACGCGTTCTACGTCCCCGAGCACACCCATATCCCGGTCGTGCGGGCCGCGGCCCATCCGCAGACCGGCGACTCCTCGCTACCCGACGACCGGTACCTGCGCACGCTCGACCCGTGGGTCGCGCTGGCCACCGCCGCCGCGGTCACCGAGCGGATCACCCTGTCGACAGCGGTCGCGCTGCCCGCCGAACACCACCCGATCACCCTCGCCAAGACCATCGCCTCGCTCGATCACCTGTCCGGTGGACGGGTGGAGCTGGGCGTCGGATTCGGCTGGAACACCGACGAACTCGCCCATCACGGCGTTCCGGCGAACAAGCGGCGCACGGTGTTGCGCGAGAACCTCGACGCGATGCGGGCGCTGTGGTCGCAGGAGGAAGCAGAATTCGCCGGCGACTTCGTGAAGTTCGGCCCGAGCTGGTCCTGGCCGAAGCCGGTACGCGCCGGGGTTCCGGTGTTGCTCGGAGCGGGCGGTACCGAGAAATCGTTCGGATGGCTGGCCGCCAACGCCGACGGTTGGATCACCACCCCGACCGAAGGTGACCTGGGCGCCAAAGTCGATCTCCTGCACCGGGTCTGGAAGGAAGCAGGCCGCGAGGGCACCCCGCGGGTGATCGCGCTGGCCGGTCGTCACAACGCCGAGCAGCTCGCGAGCTGGGCCGACCAAGGCGTCACCGAGGTGGTCTTCGGGCTGCCCGACAAGAGTGCCGACGAGGTCCGTGGCTACCTCGGCCATCTCGGCGGGAAACTCGCCGTATCGGCGTGAACCCGAGCCGGTCTCAGCCGCGGAGTTTGCGCACTTGCGCCGCGGTGAGATCGGCGAGTACACCGGGATCGACGACTTCCGGTGCCGTGACGACAACCTGAACCAGCGTGTTCCCCACTTGGACAAGCGAGGTCGCCGACGTGAGGGTGAGCCCCTCACTCGTGGCGGTCAGGGTGAACGCCGAGCCCGCGTCGCCCGCGACCGGCTGCGCGAGCGCGCTGGTTCGATACTCGATCCGCACGCCCGCATCGTCGCCGGAGTAGCTGGTACAGCGCCGAGGCTGCGCCTGGAGCGCGTCGAATGCCGGCACCAGCGCCGCGTCGGAGTAGCTGGCGGCGTCGATGTCGATGGTGGCGAAGCTGGGCCCCGCGAACTGCACCGACGCGGCGGCAGCCGACCCCGGCCACTGCTGCGCGATCGGTGAGAGCAGGCGCCCACAATCCGGCGGATCCGTCAGCGCCGCGGGCGGCACCGCGGGCTCGTCGGATTCACCGCGCGACGGTACGACCGCGAAATCACCGGGCAGATCGGTAGCGGCGAGCAGACCGGCCGACAACTGCGCCGCATCGCTGATCACGGCCCCGGTTCCCGGTGCGGCCGTGACGGCGGCGGAGAACGGACCCGATCCCGGCGTGTCCACCGTGTCGTCGGACCCACAGCCCGCAACGCCGACCAACCCGACACACGCCGAAACCACCGCGCCTACGCGCAGCGAATCCGCCCGCATCATTCCGTCCAGGAGACGCGGGTCGACTGCGTCTGCACCAAGGTGCTCACACTGCGGGCGTCGCGGTAGGTCTGCTGTCCACCGATCTCGATGGAACCCGAAACCGGCAGTGGCATACCGAGATCGATGGTGATCGAGCCGACGCCTTCCATGACGTAACCGTCGATGTCGAGCTCACCGGCGTCGTTGGGCAGCTCCCACACGTTGTCGGTTGGCGTCTGATTCACCTGGAGATCGATGGTGAGCCGGTCGCCCTCGCGGCTGGTGAGCGTGGCGGTGGTGATCTGGTCCAGGGTCACCCCGCCGGTGATCTGCTGGTGCACCGTCCAGACCGCGCCGACGCCGACGGGCTGGTCCGGGAACGCGATCGACTGGTACACAGCCTGATAGAAGGCCTGTTCGAGCGCGGCCCGCGCGGTGTTCGGGGTGTCCGGCGAGGGCGCCATGCGCAGCTCGGTGATCGCACCGAAATCGCTCATCCCCAAACCGGCATGTGAACCGTCGGCAGAGGTGAACGCCTTGTTGAGCGCGGGGTCGGGCGTGGTGACCGCACCGACGGTGAGATCGACGCCGTCGGCGCCCGTGCGCGCGGTCATCGGGATGGTCAGCGCGGCAGGCGAGAAGTCGCGAGCGGGCTGATCGTTGACCTGCTGCTGGATCCGGTAGTCGGTGCGCAGCGTCACCTCCTGCGTGGTGCCCGCGGCATAGCGCGGCCGCAGCAGATCGCGCGGCTCCTCGCCGGGCGAGACCATCGTGGTGACCGCGGCCGAGATCGGCACGGTGACTTCCTTGCCGATACCGAGCGGCTCGGTGCCGTCGACCTCCGCGGCAGGGGCCGAGCGATCGGCGCAGCCGGCGCCGAAGGTCGCGAACCCGAGCACGAGCGCCACCAGTAACACCCCGGGGCGCGCGATGCGGGGTAAGCGAGATCTAGACAACACCGTCACAGCCATCAGGGTACGACCGCTTCCTGAGTAACACCTGGGACTCCTCGGCACCGCGGCGCGGGCCGGATCGCCACTAGGGAATGATGGACGCGTGAGTGAAGACCGGCCAACCGACAACGCTGCTGTCCCCGAGACCGGCGACGACTCAGCCACACCGTCGGCGGCTGCCGTGCCCGAGACGGCCGAGACGGCGAAACCCGCTGGTCGCCGTCGTTTGACGACGTTGCTGATCATCGCCGTCGTGCTGTTCGGGCTCGACCTGCTGACCAAGTGCCTCGCGGTCGCCTTCATCGACCCGGGCGAATCGGTGCCGATCATCGGCGATTTCGCGCGGTTCACCCTGGTCCGCAACCCGGGCGCGGCGTTCTCGATGGCGACCGGCATGACCTGGCTGCTCACCCTGATCGCCGCCGCGGTGGTGATCGGTGTGATCCGGATCGGACGCACCCTGCGATCACTGTGGTGGGCCATCGGCCTCGGCATGGTCCTGGGTGGCGCGCTGGGCAACTTGGTCGACCGGCTCTTCCGATACCCAGGCCCGCTGCAGGGCCATGTGGTCGACTTCGTCGCCGTCGGCTGGTGGCCGGTCTTCAACGTCGCCGACTCGGCCATCGTGTGCGGGGCGATCCTGCTGGTCGCGCTCACCGTGTTCGGTTTCGAACCGGACGGCACCCGCAGCGGTCGCAAACACACCGAGGAGACCGCATGAGAGAAACCAGGACAATGCCCGTTCCCGACGGACTGGACGGGATGCGGGTGGACGCGGGACTCGCCCGCTTGCTCGGTCTCTCACGGACCGCGGTCGTGGCGCTCACCGAGGACGGCTCGGTGCAGATCGACGGCGTCGCCGCGGGCAAGTCCGACCGGCTGACCGCGGGCGCGTGGCTGGAAGTGATCTTCCCCGAACCCAAGCGCGAGCTCACGGTCGAGGCCACGCCGGTCGACGGGATGAACATCCTCTACGCCGACGACGACATCGTGGCCGTGGACAAGCCGATCGGGGTCGCCGCGCACTCCGGCGTCGGCTGGACCGGTCCGACCGTGGTCGGCGGCCTGGCGGCGATGGGTTACCGCATCTCCACCTCGGGCGCGCACGAACGCCAGGGCATCGTGCACCGGCTCGACGTGGGCACCTCCGGGGTGATGGTGGTGGCACAATCCGAACACGCTTACACGATGCTCAAGCGCGCCTTCAAGGAACGCACGGTCGACAAGCAATACCATGCACTCGTGCAGGGACACCCGGATCCGAGCAGCGGCACCATCGACGCGCCGATCGGGCGTGCGCGGGGCAATGCCTGGAAGTTCGCGGTGACCGGCGACGGCAGGCCCAGCGTCACCCACTACGACACCATCGAGGCGTTCCAGGCCGCCAGCCTGCTCGACGTCCACCTCGAGACCGGCCGCACGCACCAGATCCGGGTGCACTTCTCCGCGGTCCGCCACCCCTGCGCGGGTGACCTCACCTACGGCGCCGACCCGACGCTGGCCAAACGCCTCGGTCTGGAACGGCAGTGGTTGCACGCGCGTCAGCTCGGCTTCCACCATCCCGCCGACGGTCGCTGGCTGGAGATCACCAGCGAGTACCCCGACGATCTGGCGGGCGCCTTGGACGTACTACGCAATGCCTGACGACCCGCGGTCGTCCGAACCGGCGCCGGATACGGCGTCGGACGACCGCGGGAATTCATCGGCCGGGCAGGCGCCGCGGGACGGTGGTCCGGGTTCGACCGCCGAGGACCTCGGGAACATGCCCGCCGAATCGACTGCCGCCGAAGATGATTCAGCCGACCGGCAGATGTCGCTGCGCAACTCGGTGATCTTCGGGATCGCGGCTGTCGGCGCGGCGATCCTGTTGGTGATCGCCTTCCGCGAGCCGCCGCCCGCGTCGGCGGTGGCCACCGATCGACTGGGGCCCGCGCCCGGCGAGCAGGTCGAGCACTACCTGGTCGACGCGAAGGCTTCCCTCGACGGCGCCGATACCGACCAGCACTGGGCGCTGGTGTCGTTCACCGAATACATCGCACCCCAACAGCTTCCGGCCACGGCCGACGGCTTGCGGATCTCCGGGGTGATCCAGCACGTGCCGGTCGACCGGGTGCAGACACCGGTGATCACCGTCGCGACGCCGGGCGGTGACGAACCCGCGGTGAAGTCCGGCGAGGCAGCCGCGGGATTGGTCGCGGCCCAGCAGTTCCGCGACGAGCGCAGCGCCGCGATCGCGCACGTCACCGAGAGCCGCCTGCGTGCGGGCTGCGCGTGCACGGCGGGCCTCGTGGTGCGCGGCACCCTGCCCCAATTACGTGACCTGGCAACACAACCCGGCGTCAGAGCAGTGCAGGCGTTGCCGGCCGACGCCGTCGCGGGACGGTTCGCGGTGAGTCCCCTACTTCCCGGCAGCAGCGACACCGTCACACCGAGCCCCGACGACGGCCCGGTTCCCACCGAGTAGGTCCGCGCCGCTCGATCGCGCCGAGCCGCTGCGTCTACGGCCGATCACTGCCGCGACGCGTCTCGGCCATCACCCACAGCTCGCGGGCCCGGTCGACATCTCCGGCCTGGTCATAAGCGGCTGCCATCAATTCCAGCGCATCGACGTCGAGCCGATCGATCTGCCCGATGAGGTCGGCGAACAGATCATCCAATTCGTCGGGGGTCACCGGGTGGTCCCGAGACGGTGCGACAGCGGCAGCAATACCTCCATAACCGGCAAAGGTACTCCAACACCGAATGTTCGTCGGGCACAAGGGTTCTCGAAACCACCAGACCCGCGTCAGCGGCCGGTCACGCCCCCTGCGCGCCCACCGGGGGAAAGAGCTTGCCCGCGCCGCCCGAGCGCCGCGCCTGCACCCACCATGCCAGCTCGACCAGCACGATGCCGATCACACCGCAGACCACCGCCGCCAGCGTCAGGCGCGGGTTGGACGGATCGAGTTTGAAGAACTCGCGGGTGAACGGGATCGTGAACAGCGCGACGTAGGCCAGCACGGACACCGCGATCAGCACCACCTTCCACCACACATACGGCCGCGCGACCAGCACGAGCACCCACACCGCGATCATGATCAGCGTGATCAACGCGGTGGTGCCCGCCTGCACCTTCTGCGTTTCCGTGGCTTCCGGTCCGGCGTAGGCGATGAGGTAGGCCACGAACGTCGCCACGCCGATCACCACGCCCGAGGGCACGGCCAGACGCATCACCCGGCCGACGAAGCCGGTGCGGGCGCGCTCGTTGTTCGGCGCGAGCGAGAGCACGAACGCGGGGATGCCGATGGTGAACCAGGCCGCGATGGTGACGTGGCGCGGCAGGAACGGATACCCGATGGGGTCGTAGCCGAAGATCTGCGAGCCGACACCGGCCAGCCCGACGAGGAAGGCCAGCAGCACCGAGTACACGGTCTTGGTGAGGAACAGGTTCGAGACGCGTTCGATATTGCCGATCACCCGGCGCCCCTCCCCCACCACGTAGGGCAGGGTCGCGAACTTGTTGTCCAGCAACACGATCTGCGCCACCGCGCGGGTGGCCGGGCTACCGGCGCCCATCGCGACACCGATATCGGCGTCCTTGAGCGCCAGCACGTCGTTGACGCCGTCACCGGTCATGGCGACGGTGTGCCCGCGCGATTGCAGCGCACCGACCATGGCGCGCTTCTGATCGGGACGCACCCGGCCGAAGGTGGTTTCGTGATCGAGCACGTCGGCGAGCGCGGCCGGATCGTCGGGCAGGGTGCGCGCGTCGACGGCGTGGTCACCGCCGGGCAGGTCGAGCGAGGAGGCGACCGCGCCGACTGATACGGCGTTGTCGCCGGAGATCACCTTGATCGAGACCTGCTGACTCGCGAAGTATTCCAGCGTCGCCTTGGCATCGGGCCGCACCTTCTGTTCGAGCACCACCAGCGCGGCGGGCTCGACCCGGCCTGGCGCGTCCTCGGCGTCGACCGCACGGTCGCTGCGTGCCAGCAGCAGCACGCGCAGCCCCGACGAGCCCAGTTGCTCGGCGTGGGCGGCGTCCTCGGAGTCGGGGTCGAGCAGCACGTCGGCGGCGCCGAGCAGCCAATCACCGTGGTCGCCATAGGAGATGCCGCTCCACTTCTTGGCCGAGGAGAACGGCGCGACGGCGGTCTGCGACCAGCCGGGCGAGTCGGGCAGCGCTTCGGCGATGGCCTGGACGCTGGCATTGGGGCGCGGATCGTCGCTCGCCAGCGCGGCCAGCGCGGCCTTCACCTGTGCCTCGTCGAACGCGCCGAGCGGTTCGACCTGCGCCAGGCGCATACCGTTCTCGGTGAGCGTGCCGGTCTTGTCGGCGCACACTACGTCGACCCTGGCCAGGCCCTCGATCGCGGGCAATTCCTGCACCAGGCACTGACGTTTACCCAGGCGGACCACACCGACCGCGAAGGCGATCGACGTCATCAGGACCAGGCCCTCGGGGACCATCGGCACCAACGCCGCGACCATGCCGGTGACGGCCGGGCGCCACGATTCCCCGCTCGAGACCAGCTGGTTGTAGATGCTGAGCAGGCCGGCGGGAATGAGCAGGTAGGTGATGAATTTCAGGATCTTGTCGATGCCCGAACGCAATTCGGAGTGCACCAGCGTGAACTTGCTGGCCTCCTCGGCCAGTTTCGCCGCGTAGGCGTCCTTGCCGACCTTGGTGGCGCGGTAGGCGCCCGAACCCGACACCACGAAACTGCCCGACATCACCGGCGCGCCGACGCCCTTGTCGATCGGGTCGGCCTCGCCGGTCAGCAGCGATTCGTCGATCTCGAGCGCGGCGGCCTCCTCGACCTCACCGTCGACCACGATCTGGTCGCCGGGGCCGAGCTCGATCAGATCGTCGAGCACCACTTCGCCGGGGGAGATCTGCTGGGCGACGCCGTCGCGGCGCACCGTCGGCTTGGCCTGGCTGACGATCGCCAGCTCGTCCAGGGTCCGTTTCGCCCTGACCTCCTGGATGATGCCGACCGCGCTGTTGGCCACGATGAGCAGCCCGAACATGCCGTCGATGATCGAGCCCGTCGACAGCACCAGCAGGAACAGCACACCGAGAATGGCATTGATGCGGGTGAACACATTCGCGCGGACGATCTCGCCGACCGACCGGCTCGCCCTGGCGGGGACGTCGTTGGTGCGCCCGTCGCGGCGGCGCTCGTCGACCTGTGCGGCGGTGAGCCCGGCAGCCGCCGGTTCCTGCACGGAAATGGACATGCTCGCCAGATTAGCCGGTCGTAACATGGGATGAATGCAGCGCAGCTCATCCCCGCCCGGTGTCGTTTTCGGGGCGGGGGCCTACCTCATCTGGGGTTCGTTCGCCGCCTTCTTCGGACTGTTGTCGTTCGCCTCGCCCGCCGAGGTGGTGGCGCAGCGGATCGTGTGGACGCTGGTCGTGGTCCTGCTGGTGCTCACGCTGACGGGACGGCTGGGAAACCTGCGCGGCATCGATGCCAGGACCTGGCGCCTAGCGGCCGCGGCCTCGGCGGCCTTGTCGCTGAACTGGGGTGTGTACGTCTTCGGCGTCACCACCGGGCACATCGTCGAATGCGCGCTCGGTTACTTCATCAACCCGCTGGTCACCGTTGCCATCGGCGTGTTGCTGTTCCGGGAGCGGCTCACCAGGGCGCAGTGGGCGGCGTTGGGGCTGGGTGCGCTGGCGGTGGTGGTGCTCACCGTCGACTACGGCAGGCCGCCGGTGATCGCGCTGATCCTGGCCTGCTCGTTCGCCACCTACGGGCTGGTGAAGAAGGTGATCCGGCTCGACGCGCTCCCCGGCATCGCGGCCGAGGGGATTGTCGCCGTGCCGTTCGCGCTGGCCTTTCTGATCGTCTCGATGGCCACCGGCCGCAGTGAGATGACCTCCAGCCCCGCCCATTTCGGTCTCATGCTGGCCACCGGGCCGGTCACGCTGCTGCCGCTGCTGCTGTTCGCCGTCGCGGCCAAGCGGGTCCCGCTCTCGACGATGGGCATTCTGCAATACCTCACCCCCGCCCTGCAGATGGCCTGGGGCGTGGCGGTGATGCACGAACCCATGCCCGTGTCGCGCTGGGCCGGATTCGCCCTGATCTGGACGGCGCTGGCGGTGTTCACCACCGACGCCCTGCTGCGTGCGCGCCGCACCAGGCAGCTCTCGGTGGCAGAGACGGTGGACGCGACCACGCACTAGCCCATTCGGTGTCACACCCGAAGCTCGATTCGGTGTCACACCGGCACGAATCGCCGGAGGACCACAAGCCGACCGGTAGGCTTGCCCATCGAACAATCGGATAGTGGGCACACCCGAGAGGGGTGGATTCTGTGCACGATGCGGGGTACTCGGATCGGGTCGCCGGCGTGCTGGTCGGTACCGCCGCCGGCGACGCGCTGGGGGCAGGCTACGAGTTCACACATCCCGGACCGGACACGGTGATCGACATGATCGGCGGCGGAGTATTCGACTGGGCGCCGGGCGAGTGGACCGACGATACGTCGATGTCCGTCGCCGTGGCGGTCGCCGCTGCCGGCGGCCCGGGCATCGATCTCGACGCGGTCGCGGCCGGGTTCGTCTCCTGGTACGACTCGAAGCCGCCCGACATCGGGAACCAGACGCGAAACGTGTTGTCCGCCAGACCTTCCTCGGCACTGGACATGCAGGCGGTGGCGATGTCGCTCACCGGCCGAACCGGTGGCAACGGCTCGCTGATGCGGACCGCGCCGGTCGCGCTGGCCTATCTCGACGATGCCGCCGAATGCGTCGCGGCGGCGGGCCGGGTCGGGTTGCTCACGCACCACGACGACAACGCTGTCGAGGCGTGCAAGATGTGGACCTACGCGATCCGGCATGCGGTACTGAACGCCGATTTCGACGGCGTTCGCGAATACGTCAGCGGCTCAGCCCAGTCCGATTATTGGACCGACCGTCTCGACGAAGCGGAGAAGGGCACGCCCGCCGACTTCCCGAACAACGGCTGGGTCGTGCACGCCCTCCAGACCGCGTGGTGGGCGATCACGACCACCGATCAGTCGACGCCCGAGCACCTTCCGCTCGCCTTGGAGGCGTGCGTCCGGGCCGGAAACGACACCGACACCACCGCGGCCATCGCGGGGGGCCTCCTCGGCGCCCGCTGGGGCGCCTCGGCGGTCCCCGCTCGCTGGCGCGCCATCCTGCACGGCTACCCCGGCCTCACCGGCGCCGACCTGCCCGATCTGGCCCTGCGCATCGCCACCAACTCCCGCTGACGGTGGGCAGCTGATCACCACACCGTGGTGCGGACCGCACTCGGCGGCGCTCCCCCGGCAGCGTGGTGATCGACCGGCCCACCGCCGTGGCTACCAGGCGGTGATGATCGGGCCGGGGGTCCAGGTGCCCCAGCGGTTTTCGGAGTCGACGGTGATCTTCGCGGGGCCGGCGGTGGGGTCGAGGGGAAGGTACTGCTCGAGGGAGCCCCAGTCCCTGTCCCAGTCGTTGTTCAGGTACGTCGGCAGGGTGCGGGCGGTGAAGAGGAGCTGGGTCCAGCCGAGCGGGCCGCCACCGTCGTGGCCCTGCCAGAGGTTGGTGATGGTGGCACCGTTGCGGTCGGGCAGGATGCGGTATTCGGGGAGCTCGGCGACGCCGTTGTAGGTGGGCATCTGGTTCTGGCACGGGAAGTGCAGCCCCACAGCCCAATCCAGCAGCACCGGCGCCGCACGGCCGACCAGCGCGCTGAGCGTGGTGGTCTGCGGCATGCGCGGCGGGGTGAGAGCGAGCCACTGGTCGGGGCCGAGATCCTTGTCGGCGGCGACCAAGCGGACAACGCTCGTCTCGGACGGCAGCTGATCCATCGGGACGCGCAGATTGCGCCACATCGGCGCCGGGCCGATATCGGTCGGCGCGATCTGGCCGGTCACGGTGACGGTGCCGTCGGCCGCGGCGGTGCCGTATTCGAGGGCCAGTTCCTGGCCGGGGTGGACGATGCCGTCGGCGTCGACCGAGCGGATCCGGCCTGCCACCGACATCGCCAGCAGCGGGCCGCGCGGGCCGTCCGGCAGCCGGAACCAGCCCGTGGTCAGCGCGGCGGGCTCCTGGGCACCGGGGCGGTAGCTGCCCAGAACCGGGGTCGCGGGGTCGAGACCGAAGGGCAGTTGCAGCGAGCCCTGTCGTGATTCCGAGCCCGCCGAGGTGGAGGCGTCGCGCAGCTTGTCGGGGTCGTCGGATACCGAATTCGCTTGGCCGGTGGTCGATTCCACCTCGTCGGAGGTGAGCACCGGCGCGACTCCGCCGGCCCGGAAGCCGGTGGAGTCGGTGCCGTTCATCGTGCTGGTCATGTCGCCGGACAGCGGCGCGAGCATCGAGGCGTTCGGGTCGGTTTCGACGAGCACCTCGTCGGCCATCCCACACCCGCCGGCGAAGGCCGCGGAGAGGTTGGAGCCGGCCAGGGAGTACGCGGGATACTGGGCGACGGTGGCCTTGGCGAAGGATGCCACCTCGAACAGCACCATCACCGCGGCGGCGACAGCGAGAACGGGTGTCCCCGCGAACCAGCCGACCTCGGCCTTCGGGTTCAGGTTCGGATGGACGTGATACCACGCGGCCGCGGCGAGCGCGAGCAGAGTCAGACCGACGAATACGGTCGAGACGCCGTATCCGGCGACGGTCGGCGGCTTGTCCCACCAGGGGATCCCCCACGAGGAGACGTACCAGTAGCCGTTGGCGCCGACCCAGGTCATGGCGAGGGCGAAGAAGACACCCGCGGCGAACAGCGCGCGATTACGCATCGGCCGCAGGACGTGCGCGCTCACCGCGACCGCCGTCACCGCGGCGACACAGGTGGCCAACCCCGCGAACACGCCGAACTGGTGGGTCCACTTGGTGGGCGAGAACATCATCAGCACCATGGCGGCCAGGGTGATGCCCAGCATGCGCCGAGTGGGGCCGACAGCGATGCCGGGGATACGGCCGCCGCGCCGCAGCATGACGGCAGTGCAGACGATCAAACCGATCAGCATCGCGAAGACACCGAATCGCCTGGTCAGCCAGCCATCAGCATTGAGCTGCAGAAGATATTGATAGCGCAGGAACTCGAAGAACCAGGACTCCCCCGGACCGATCACGCTGTGCACGGCGAACATCTCCCGCACCCCGGCGAACGTCCGGTCGGCGAAGACGACGGTGAGCACCACCGTGCCCGCGGCCAGGATCGGCAGCAGTTGCGCGAGGTAGCCCACCGACTTCGACCGCGTCACGATCATCGCGGTGACGACACGCGCGCCGGCCACCAGCGCGCCGAGGCAGATCAGGCCCGAGGGTGCGCCGGTGAGGGTGAACGCGGCCACGATCACCGCGACGGCGAACGGCACGAGCCGCCGGGTCGCGATCGCTCGTTCGACCGATACCCAGGTGACCAGAACACCCAGCGCGACAACGAATTCCGCGCGCAGCCCGTTGTTGTAGGGCAGCCAGAAGGCCAGAAAGACGAAGGCCGCGGTCCAGGTGGCGATGCGTTCGCGGCGCACCGCGACGCCGAGGCGGGGCAGCACTTCGCGGCTGATCAACCACCAGGTGAGCACGCCCGCAGCGAGGGCGGGCAGCCGGACCAGCGGGCTGACCGCGGAGATGTGGGTGAGCCAGCCGATGATGTCGACATAAGGGGTGTAGAACGGGCCCTCGTCGACGCTGAACCAGCGGTAGTAGTTGGACATGTTGCCCGAACTGCGCGCACCTCTCGCCATCCCGAGGATGTAGCCGTCATCGGAGGTGTTGGCGCCGATGAAATGCCAGACGAGCAGCACCGCGAACACCAGCCAGTCGACCGGGCGCAGCCGCCACCAG
Source organism: Nocardia sp. NPDC056541 (assembly GCF_042794235.1). Taxonomy (NCBI): domain Bacteria; kingdom Bacillati; phylum Actinomycetota; class Actinomycetes; order Mycobacteriales; family Nocardiaceae; genus Nocardia; species Nocardia sp. NPDC056541. The sequence goes on along the minus strand of NZ_JBHTUD010000011.1, from coordinate 205,172 downwards.
CGTTGCGGCAGGAATCGGCGCGCGGAGCGGCCGTCGAGGGCGTCGAGACGGTGCAGGGCGAACAGTGACACCGCGGTGGCCACCAGGCACAGCACGATGGCGGCCAGTTTGAGCCAGGTCGGCGACGACGTGTAGCGGGCGTCGACGTCGACGCGCACCGCCAGGTCCGCGGGGGCGGCGCCGGTGAGCTCACTGAACACACCCACGACCTGGGGACGCAGGTCGGCGGCCACGGCGGCGCCCGCACCGAGACCTGACGTGGTGACCGTGGATTCCTGCGGAGTGATCGCGATCGTCAGCGCGCAGGAGCGGTCGAGCACGTCGGCGAGCGGGGCCGTCCACACCAGGGTCGAACGCGAGACCACGTCCACCCGGCCGGAGCGTTCGGCGGTGTCGGCGACCACCTTCACGACGAAGCCGTACTTCTCCATATCGGCCGATTGCCGCGGCACGGTCGAGACCGCGACACCGCCGGTCGCGGCCAGCGAACTCAGCGCGGCACACGGCACCGTCGCCGAGAGGGCGGCGGGCGCGTAGGCGACGAGCGGCGATTCGACCGCGGCGGGCGACCCCTGCTGGGGCCAGGACACCGTCGCGGCGTCGACCCGCACGGGCAGGAACGGGATCACCGCGGCGCTGAGAATGCCGATCAGTCCCGCGACGATCGCGACGATGCGCGCCCACCCCGGGCGATCACGTCGCGCCGGCTCCGACACATCCTTGGGCGGATGCCCCTGCCGCACGATCGTCTCTACCACGGGGCCCGATAGTAGCCGCGCCACCGGCAGCAGGCGAAACACCGTCGCGACTCACACGCGAAAGCCCCGCCCGGAAACATCCGAACGGGGCTCGAGCGTGGCAGATCAGGGGCAGGCGACCGAGGTCTGACCCAGGTTGGTCATCATGCCGCAGGCCCACGACTTCTGGACCTTCCACTTGCCGTCTTCGGCCACGAACGGCACGTCGACGACATTGGTCTGGCCGTTGACGGTGAAGTTGGCCTTGGCGTTGACGCTGTCACCGAAGGAGGTCACCTCGGTGACCTGCACCTGCACATTGGCGTCCGAGGCGGCCTGGGCCAAGCGGTTCGGCAGCTCGGGGTCGGCCTCGCCGCCCTGCACGAAGTCCAGCTTCTGGTCGTTGGGGACCGCGGGATCCAACGCGGTGGTGAGCTGCTGGTTGAGCTGTTCCACGGTCGGCACGGGGGGCAGGTCCGTGGCCGCCGAAGCCGAAGCCTTCGCGCTGGTGGTGGCTTTGGCGGCGGGCTTGTCACCCTTGTCGTCGCTGCACGCGCTCAGGCCGAGGGCGGCGACCACGGCCAGTCCGGCGATCGCTACACGTCCGGTCGTACGAAGCTTCAACTGCTCGTCCTTTGCGTTCGAGGGGGGAGTCGTTCCATCGCGGTAGCCGAGGCTACTCTTCACGCGAGACTGGCGAGCGGATCGGCCCGTGTCAGCCCCGTGTCGTCGGCTGGAAAGGTACGCGCCGCACCGGGACCTGTCGAGCTGGTCTCGAATCGCACGGTCACCACGCCGTAGCCCGCGCCCTGCACCCAGCCGTGCCCGAATTCCGGATGATGCACATCCATTCCCGGAAACCACAGTCCCGCAGCCAGATTCGGCTCTTCCGGTGACGGCGGCGGCGGATCCTCGACGGTGCCGAGATCGGCGGGCACCGCCTGATCCAGTTCGGGGAACAGCGATTCCTGGCGCACCAGCGACAATCCCCCGTACCCGACACCGACGAGCCGGATCGGGCCCAGTTCCGCGGGATCGATCGCCGAACGCTGCGCGGCCGCGGCCAGGGTGGTCAGGTCGGCGGTGGCGTACGGCAGGGTGAAGGACCTGGTCACGATGCCCATATCGGATTTCTTGAGTTTGAGGACCACGGTGCGGGCGGCGCGGCCGTCGCGTTCGAGCCTGCGATGCGCCGACGCGGCCATCGCGGTGACGGCGGCCCGCAGGTCGGCCATTGTGACGATGTCGCGCTCGTAGGTGTTCTCGGCGCTGATCTGCTTGGCCTCGGCGCGTTCGGTGACCGGGCGATCGTCGATCCCGCGCGCGAGCCGATGCAGGGCGGCGCCCATGCTGCCGCCGAGGGTCGAGACGGCCTCCGATTCCGGCAGCGCGGCGAACGCGCCGACCGTCTCGATGCCGAGGCTGCGCAGCCTCGACTCGGCGACCGGGCCGATCCCCCACAGCTTGCGCACCGGCAGCGAGGCGAGCAGCTCGCCCTGCTCCGAGGGCGAGATGACCCGCATCCCATCGGGTTTGGCGAGACCGGAACCGATCTTGGCGAGCTGTTTCCCGGTCGCCGCGCCGATCGAGGCGGTGAGCCCGGTCTGCGCTCGGACGAGCGCGCGCAGCATCGCGCAGTAGTCCTGCACCTGCGCGACACTCGCTCCGGCCAACTCGGCCGGTTCGGCGAAGGCCTCGTCGAACGACAGCGTCTCCAGCACCGGGACACAGCTGCGCAACGCGTCGAACACCTGCCCGCTCAGCACCGAGTACAGCGCGCCACGCGGCGGGACGACCACCGCCGACACGCCGATCAGCCGCCGGGCCTGGTGCATCGGCATGGCCGAACGCGCGCCGTAGACCCGAGCCTCGTAGCTGGCCCCCGCGACGACGCCACGCTGACTCGCCCCGCCCACGAGGACCGGGCGGCCACGCAGCGTGGGTCTGGTCAATTGTTCTACCGAGGCGAAGAAAGCGTCCATATCGATATGCAGCACCCAGCGACGGGCGGTGACCGCCGCATCGGGCCTGGCCGGAGCCCCGGCGACAGGAGTGTGAGTGCTCACGAGCGCAATCTACGCCGGGTCACCGACAATTCCTCGAGCCCGTTGCCAGCCGTCGCACACCGATCACACAGCCGAATATGTGATGATCGGGAGATGAAGATCCGCAAGGCTGTCATTCCGGCGGCGGGAATCGGCTCCCGGCTGCTTCCGCTGACCAAGGCGACGCCGAAGGAGATGCTGCCGGTCGGGGACAAACCGGTCATCGAGCACACCGTGCGTGAGTTGGTGGCCTCCGGGATCACCGACATCACCATCGTCGTGAGCAGCGGCAAGTCGTTGATCCAGGATCACTTCCGGCCCAATCCGGCACTGGTCGCGCAGCTGCGCGCCGACGGCAAGTCCGCCTACGCCGACGCCGTGGAGGAGGTCGGCGAGCTCTCCCGCGAGGGCCACATCACCTACCTCGACCAGCACGGCCCGTACGGCAACGGCACGCCGGTGCTCAACGCCGCACGTCATCTGGGCGACGAGCCGATGCTGGTGCTGTGGCCCGACGACGTGTTCGTCGCCGAAGTACCGCGCGCTCAGCAGCTGATCACCGCCTACGAATCCACCGGATGCCCGGTGTTGGCGCTGCTGCCGATGTCGCCGGGTGAATCGCAGCGCTACGGCGTGCCCGTGGTGCGTGAGGACCTCGACGACGGACTGCTGCGGATCTCCGGCCTGATGGAGAAGCCCAAGCCCGAAGACGCGCCGTCGGCCTTCGCCGCGATCGGTGGCTACGTGGTGACGCCGGGCATCATCGACGAGCTGCGCATCCAGACCGAGAACTGGTACACCCACCAGACCGGCGAGGTGTACCTGACCGACGCGATCAACAACTACGCCGCCGAGCACGCGGTGTACGGCCAGGTCATCCAGGGCCGCTGGTACGACACCGGCAACCCGGCCGACTACCTGGTGGCCCAGTTCGCCTCGGCACTGGCCCATCCCGAATACGGCCCGCTGTTGCGTCAGCTGGTGGACGAGAACTAGAACCGGCGAATCGCGAAGATATCGAATTCGCGCAACGGGTGCAGGCCGACCGGGACGCCCCAGTCATGGGCGTCGAGCAGCTGGCCCAGGCCCGCGTAGATGCCGACGTGGGAGCCGTCGCCGTTGAGGATGACGACATCGCCGGGTGCCAGGCCGCCGAAGGTCACCGGAAGTCCGACCTTCGCCTGCTCCCACGTGGTGCGCGGCAAGGTGACGCCGACCTGCCGGAATGCCCATTGCACCAGCGCCGAGCAGTCCCAGGAATGCGGTCCCATGGCACCCCACTCGTAGGGTTTGCCGAGCTGGGTCATGGCGGCGGTGAGTGCGCCGATGCCGGTGGCGCTGGGCAGCGGAATCATGCCGGAGCCGCTGGAACTCCCCGACGAGGAACCTGACGTCCCCGAGCCCGACGAGCTGCCCGGCTGCGACCACACGGGCCCAGCGAGGACCATGGTGGTGGTGACGGTGGCGACGAAGCCGAAGGCCAACCGTCCCAGGAGTTTTCGCTTCATGTGCGCGCCCTTCCTCACGGCCGGGAGCTGAGCTTCCGGCTGGTCGGCTATCGGGCGGCATCGCCTGATCCGGGTGAGCCACCCACTGATCCGGTGTCGCGCCGGGATGTGGCCATCATCGGCGCGGCACCGTTTCCACAGGACAAACGTCACGAGCAGTCACTGTCGCCTCAGCGGTTCCATGCGCATCAGCAGTAACGTCACAATTCTGCACGACTGTGCGGCCACTCGGCGACTTCTGCCGGTCGTGACGGCGTGGCCACGAGGTTGCCGGGCCGACGGTCGGGTCGAAGCCGAGTCGTGGGCGTATCCGGTGAGTCGCCCCGGTCTCGCGTGATCAGCCGATGAGTTTCAGCGCCGCCTCGATGCCGGCGCGCACGGTGTCTGTGTCGCCTACGCCGCCGCTGATGGTGACGCCGTCGCGGGTGAGCAGCAGGGCGCGGGCCGCGTCGCCGGGGGCGGAGTGACCGCCGGCGCGCAGGTGTTCGGCCATGAGTTCACGGAACCAGGTGCGGTAGTCGTCGACGACGCGGCGGACCGGGTGCGCCGGGTCGGTGAATTCGACGGCGGCGTTGAGGAACGGGCAGCCGCGGAAGCCGGGGCCGCAGCTGATGTCACGGAGCGCGTCGAAGGTGGTGGCGATCGCGGCGAAGCCTTCGCCCTCGACCGATTCCAGCGCCTCGCGCTGGCGCGCGTATTCGCGCTGCAAATAGGCGACTACCAGGTCATCTTTGCTCTTGAAGTGCCGGTAGAACGTGGCCTTGGCGATACCGGCCTCGGCGATGATCCGGTCGATGCCCACCGTGTGGACACCCTCGGCATAGAACAACCGGGTTGCCGTATCGAGCAGACGTTCACGAGCCGCACTCATCGCCTGACCTGTGTCCTTTCCGGGATTCAGCGCTTTCCCTTGACGATACCAGACAGGTCTGTCTACTCTGAGATCACAAGCGAACAGACAAGTCTGTCTAGGAGGACACCATGGCATCCATCTACACCGCAGTAGCCACCTCGGTCGGCCGCGACGGCCGTTCCTACAGCGACGACGGCGTGCTCGATCTGACGCTCGCCCGCCCCAAGGCGATGGGCGGCGACGGCGCGGGCACCAACCCGGAGCAACTCTTCGCGGCGGGCTATTCGGCCTGTTTCGCCAGTGCGCTGCAGTTGGTCTCCAAGCGGATGAAGCTGGACGCCGACGACGCGTCGGTGACCGCCGAAGTCGGCCTGAACCCCCTCGACGGCGGCCGGTTCGGACTCTCGGTCGTGCTGCGGGTGGAACTGCCCGAGCACCTGCACAACGAGCAGGGGCAGCAACTCATCGAGGCGACCCACCAGGTGTGCCCGTACTCCAACGCCACCCGGGGCAACATCCCGGTGGAACTGGTCGTCGAGTAACCGCATTCACGCGAAAAAGGGCGGGACCAGCTGGTCCCGCCCTTTTTCGCTGTCCCGACGTACTAGACCTTCGCGACCGATACCTTCACGCCGCCCGTGATCTCGGCGGCATCGGCACCGGCGTCACCGAAAGTCAGTGTGGTGGCGAGGATTTCCCCGGCGATCAGGTCCCGGTGGGTCGCAGCCCACTCGGCCCGCTCCGCCGGCACGTCCAGCACCACACTGATCCGGTCGGACACCTCCAGACCCTGCGACTTGCGGGTTTCCTGCAGGTCGCGGATCAGGTCGCGGGCCCAGCCCTCGGCCTCGAGCTCCTCGGTGACCACCGAGTTCAGCACCACCAGGCCGGCATTGCCGGGCAGGGCGGCAGTGAACTCGGGTTCGGCGGCCACCAGACGCTGGGTGTACTCCTCGGGCAGCAGGGTGATCCCGGCGGCGGTGACGACACCGTCGGCGGACTCGCTCCACTCCCCCGCCTTCACGGCCTTGATCACCGTCTGGACCTGCTTGCCGATGCGCGGTCCCGCGGCGCGCGCGTTCACGACCAGCTCGAACCGGCCGTGCGCGGAGACGTCGGTGGTCAGGTCGACCTTCTTGACGTTGACCTCGTCGGCGATCAGCTCGGTGAACGACGCGAGCCGCTCGGCATCGGCCGCGGCGATGGTGACCTCGGCCAGGGGCAGCCGCACCCGCAGGTTCTGCGCCTTGCGCAGGCTCAGCACCGTCGAGCACACCACCCGCACCTCGTCCATGGCGGCGACGAGTTCGGGATCGTGCGGCAGCTCGGTCTCGGTCGGCCAGTCGGTGAGGTGCACCGAACGCTCGCCGGTGAGCCCCCGCCAGATCACCTCGGTGATCAGCGGCAGCAGCGGCGCAGCGAGCCGGGTGACCACTTCCAGCACCGTGTGCAGGGTGTCGACCGCGTCGCGATCCTCGGACCAGAACCGCGAACGCGACCGGCGCACATACCAATTGGTGAGCGCGTCGGCGAACCCACGCAACTCGTCGGCGGCACCGGCGATGTCGTAGCTTTCCAGGGCCTCGGTGACCACGTCGCGGGTGACCGCGAGTTTGGCGAGGATGTAGCGATCGAGCACGTTCGGTGAATCCGTGCGCCACACACCGGGCTTCGAGGCGTAGAGCTGCAGGAAGGTCCACGCGTTCCACAGCGGCCGCATCGCATGGCTCACGCCCTCGCGGATGCCACGTTCGGTGACGATGAGATTGCCACCACGCAGGATGGGCGAGCTCATCAGGAACCAGCGCATGGCGTCGGAACCGTCGCGGTCGAAGACCTCGTTGACGTCGGGGTAGTTGCCCTTCGACTTCGACATCTTGAGGCCGTCCTCACCGAGCACGATGCCGTGCGCGGCCACGGTTTTGAACGACGGCGAGTCGAACAGCGCGGTGGAGAGCACGTGCAGGGTGTAGAACCAGCCGCGCGTCTGCCCGTTGTACTCGACGATGAAATCGCCGGGGAAGTGGCTGTCGAACCACTCCTTGTTCTCGAACGGGTAGTGCACCTGGGCGTAGGGCATCGAGCCCGACTCGAACCAGCAGTCGAGCACCTCGGGGACCCGGCGCATCGTCGAATTCCCGGTCGGGTCATCGGGATTGGGCCGGGTGAGGTCGTCGATGTGCGGGCGGTGCAGGTCGGTGGGGCGCACGCCGAAGTCGGCCTCGAGCTGGTCCAGCGAACCGTAGACGTCCACGCGCGGGTAGGCCGGATCGTCGGAGACCCAGACCGGGATCGGGCTGCCCCAGTAGCGGTTCCGGCTGATGTTCCAGTCGCGCGCACCTTCGAGCCACTTGCCGAACTGTCCGTCGCGGATGTGCTCGGGCACCCAGCTGATCTGCTGGTTCAGCTCCACCATCCGGTCGCGGAACTTGGTGACCGCGACGAACCAGGACGGCACGGCCATATAGATCAGCGGCTGACCGGAGCGCCAGCTGTGCGGGTACGAGTGCTCGATCGTCTCGTGCCGCAACAGCTTTCCGGCGGCCTTGAGATCCTTGATGATCACCGGGTTGGCGTCGAAGACCATCAGACCCTCGTACGGCGGCACCATCGAGGTGAACTTGCCCGCCGGGTCGAGTGGCTGGACGATCTCGATGCCGTTGGCCGTGGCCACGTCCATGTCCTCTTCACCGAAAGCCGGTGCGAGGTGGACGATTCCGGTGCCGGAGTCGGTGGTGACGTAGTCGGCGGTGAGCACGCGGTGCGAGTTCGGGTGGCCGACGAAGAAGTCGAACGGCGGGGCGTAGGACAGGTCGGCCAGCGCCGCGCCGTCGTACTCGCCGAGTACCTCAGGCTCCTCGCCCAGTTCGCGGCTGTAGTGCGACAGACGTTCGGCGGCGAGCAGGTAGCGCTTGTCGTCGGCGCCGCGCACGTGCACGTAGCGCACGTCGGGATGCACCCCGATCGCGAGGTTGGACGGGAGGGTCCACGGCGTGGTGGTCCAGATCAGCGCGTTCGCGCCGTCCAGCGCGGCGAAGGGGTGCTCGGCGGGGACGGACAGGCGCATGTCGACGGTGACCGCGGGGTCCTGACGCATCTTGTAGGCGTCGTCGAGGCGGGTCTCCTGATTCGACAGCGGCGTCTGCTCGTACCAGCTGTAGGGCAGCACGCGGAAGCCCTGGTAGATCAGGCCCTTCTCGTGCAGCGACTTGAACGCCCACATGACCGACTCCATGAAGTCGAGGTCGAGGGTCTTGTAGTCGTTGTCGAAGTCGACCCAGCGGGCCTGACGAGTGACGTAGTCGCGCCACTCACCGGTGTAGCGCAGCACCGACGACTTACAGGCGGCGTTGAACTCGGCCAGCCCCATCTCGTCGATCTGGGCCTTGTCGGTGATGCCGAGCTGCTTCTCGGCTTCGATCTCGGCGGGCAGACCGTGGGTGTCCCAGCCGAAGCGGCGGTCGACCTTCTTGCCGCGCATGGTCTGGAAGCGCGGGATCAGGTCCTTGACGTAGCCGGTCAGCAGGTGCCCGTAGTGCGGCAGACCGTTGGCGAACGGCGGACCGTCGTAGAAGACGAACTCACCCTCACCGTCGCGGTTGTCGATGCTGGCGCGGAAGGTGTCGTCGCGGGCCCAGTAGTCGAGCACCTGGGTTTCGAGCTCCGGGAACGTCGCGCCCGACGCCGCGCCGAAATCGACCCGGGGGTATGCGCTACCGGTAGTTGTCTCGTCCGCCATCGCGGATTGCTCCTCGTGCCGCCGCGCCGTGAGCGCGGAATGTGGGCACGGGGACGATGTCGGCGCCGGTGCGCCGTACCGCGGTACCACCCCGTTTGCCTGATCCACTCCCTGCGAAGGGTTCAGGCCTCTCGTTGTGTGAGCTGTGACGGGCTCACCCGTTCGGTTCTACTGAGCGCTGACGCGCCGTTCTTCCGAAGGCTCCCCGGTGATAGCCGGATCAGCGCCATGTGTAGTTCGATTCTAACCGGGTGCGTCCAGTGGATATTCCGCGCCGCTCAGTTCCGCCGGGCGTGTCGGCCGGGTGAGGCCGGTTCGCTCTCGGGTTTTCGGGTGGCCAGCGCGCTCACGAGCAAACTCGCGGCACCGACTACGCAGATCAGAATGCACCCCCACGCCCACACCACCGAACCGGTGGCGAGCGCTGCGACGAGCAGTCCGAAGCCGATCGCCGCTAGAACAAGCGTCAAGACGAGCATGGTGACTCCCAAGCCAACCGAGCAGCCCGACGATAACTGGGCATTCCCGAATCACGCGACGCGCTGCGTCGCGCGACTCGGGAACCAGTTTACTTGCCGCCCTTGGCGAAGGAAGCCGGAGCCAGACTGTTGGCCGAACCGTTGGTTTCGCCCGCGAACTCGCCGCCGTCGACCGGCACGGCCGACCCACGGTTCTCGAGCTCTTCCAGCTGCGATTCCAGGTAGGACTTCAGGCGCACGCGGTACTCGCGCTCGAAGGTCTTCAGCTGCTCGATGCGGCTTTCCAGCACCGTGCGCTGTTGAGTGATCGTGGCCATGATCTCGGCGTGCTGACGCTCGGCGTCGGCGGTGAGCGCCTCCGCCTTGTCCTTGGCCTGCCGGATCTGGGTGTCGGAGCGGTTCTGCGCGTCGGCCAGCATCGCGTCGGACTTCTGACGCGCGTCGGCGATCATCGCTTCCGAACGGGTGCGAGCGTCGCCGACCAGTCGCTCGGAGTTTGCTCGCGCGTTCGAGAGCAGACCCTCGGCCTCGGTCTTGGCGTCGGTGGTGAGGCGGTCGGCCATCTCCTGCGCCAGGGTGAGCACCTTCGCGGCCTGCATGTTCGCGTCCGGGCCGTTGTTCTGCGCCGGCGCCGCGACGGGCATCGGGGCGGGCGGCGCGACGGGAACCGGCTGCGGAACAGGTTCCGGCGCGGGAGGAGGTGCCTGCTGTACGGGCGCCTTCGCGGCGCTGACCGGGGCAGGACCACGGTTCTTCTTGGCGTCGGCCAGCTCGGTGTCGAGTTCGGCGACCCGCTGACGCAGGTCGGCGTTCTCCTCGATCAGGCGCGAAAGCTCCTGTTCGACGAGATCCAGGAAGGCATCGACCTCGTCCTCGTTGTAGCCGCGCTTACCGATCGGCGGTTTGCTGAACGCGACGTTGTGCACATCGGCAGGAGTCAGCGGCATCGAAGGATCCCTTCACGCGTCTTTTGGAGAACTAGCAAGCGGTCTTCTCGATTCATTGTGTCACACGGAGGTCACGGGCTGACCGAGCCTACCCACGATCGACATCAGGATGAAGACGAGGAAGAGCAGGACCATTATCGAAAGATCGAGACGAATCCCCCCAAGATTCACAGGAGGTATCAACCGCCTCAGCAGTTTCACCGGGGGGTCGGTAACGGTGAAGATCACCTCGAGGACGATCACCACCACACCGGTCGGGCGCCAGTCGCGCGCGAAACTGCGAATGAACTCCACGATCACCCGACTGATGAGCAACAGCCAGAAGATGAAAAGCACGAGGTACAGAACCGCGAACAGGGCCACGGCTTCACTCTGCCGCAAAATCGGCATGGTGCAAAATGGCCGCGCCGCGCAGTGCGCGGGCGGCCATCTCGGTATCCGGTGTGTGTTCTCTATTTCTGGTTGTAGAAGCCGTTTTCGGCGATGCGGCGGCGTTCTTCCGCTGATACGTCGACATCGGCCGGTGAGAGCAGGAACACCTTCGTCGCCACCTTGTCGAACGAACCACGCAGCGCGAAAGCGAGTCCGGCCGCGAAATCGACCAGCCTTTTGGCATCGGCATTGCTCAGGTCGACCAGGTCCATGATGACCGGATTCCCTTCGCGGAACCGTTCACCGATGATCCTGGCCTCGCTGTAATCGCGCGGACGCAGCGTGGTGATCTTGGACAAGGGACCTCCGTCCTCGAAGATCCCAGGACGCCGCGCGGGTGCGGGCTCGGGGCGCAAGCGCTCCTCCAGCCTGCGCTCCTCGGCGTCGGGATCGACCGCGAGCGCACCACGAGTGGAGCCGCGCATACCGGGTGCGACACCGCCTGCCCGGAAGGACCGGCCCGACGACGGCGCCGTTTCGATCCTGGTGGGGCGACGCGGCGTCTCGTAGCGATCGTCGGCGTAGGTGTCGGCGACATAGTCGTCGCGACGCGCCTGGTAGGCCGACTTGTACGCCGGCTGCGGGAAGTCGTCGGCCTCGTCCTCGAAACGGTCGGCGCCGTAGCGGTCTTCGGCATAACGGTCGTAGCTGCGCGGACGAACGCGGCCAGCGCGCTCCTCGACGCCGCGAGGGGCATGATCGTCGACGTAGTCGTCTTCGTACTCATCGAGCGGAACCATGCCGAAGTACGCCTTGAACTTATGCAGGGTACTCATCTGGTCGACCTTCCTTCGGCCCCGGTGGCGGCCGGGTGTTGAAGTTCTTGCTCAGCGCCTCTTCAGTCCAATCGTATGTGTCGAATGTGACTGGTGAGGTTTCTTTGCTACGCCGAGGTTATCGGTCGCGCGCCCATCAGGGCGGTTCCGACACGCACGCACGTCGAACCGTGTTCGACCGCAATCTCCAAATCACCCGACATACCTGCAGAAAGTTCGGTGGCTTCGGCGTGTTGCGCGAGCAGCGAAGTGTGCAATGTCGCAAGATTCGCAAACGACACATCACTTGGGGCGTCAAGGGGCGGAATCGCCATCAGACCGGCCAGATGCAGTCCGGGCGCCTTCGCTACCAGGTCGGCCAGGGCGAGCAGATCGGCCGGTGCGACACCCCCGCGTCCGGGATCGGCGTCCAGGCTCACCTGCAGCAGCACCCGCAGCGGCGCGATACGCTCGCCGGCTGCGAGTGCGTCCTGCGCCGCCCGGCCCAGGGCATTTGCCAGACGTTCGCTGTCGACCGAGGCCACGGTGTGTGCCCAGCGCGCGACCGAGCGCGCCTTGTTGCGTTGTAAACGACCGATCATGTGCCATTCGACATCGTCGTAGGCCAGCTGGTCGACCTTCGCCGAGGCTTCCTGCTCGCGCGACTCGCCGAATTCGCGCCGGCCGAGGGCGTACAGGATGGCCACATCGGTGGCGGGGAAGAACTTCGTCACCGGGAGCAGACGGACCGAGCCCGCCGGGCGCCGGGCGGCGTCGACGGCGGCGTCGACGCGCGCGAGCAGCCCGTCGAGGCGGGCCGAGAGCTCCGCGGTGCGGTCCGTCGCGGTTTCGGTCGTCATGCGGCGGGATCCATCCAGATCACGCCGGCGATGCGGCCGGTGGGGGCGCCGCGGCGGTGGCTGAACAGGGTTTTGTCCTCGATGGTGCAGCGGGGGTCGACGGCGATTCCGGCGACACCCGCCTCGGTGAGCTGTCGGCGGATGCCCGCGCGCAGGTCGAGACCGGGAGTTTTCCGAACGGTCGTGGTCGCGCTGCCGGGCAGGTGGGCTTCCACGTCGGCGCGCATCGCGGCGGGGACCTCGTACTGACGACCCGAGGCGGCGGGGCCGAGGAAGGCGCCGATGCGGTCGACGCGGGCGCCGACCGACACCATCGCGTCCAGGACGCGCGGCACGATGCCGATCCGGGCGCCGATGCGGCCCGCGTGCACGGCGGCGATGACGCCGGCCTCGTCGTCGGAGAGCAGGATCGGCACGCAGTCGGCGGTGAGCACCACCAGCGCCAGTCCCGGCACGGTCGTGACCAGCGCGTCGGTCACCGGCACCGGTTCGGCGCGCGGCCCGTCGACGATCTCGACAGTGCGCCCGTGGACCTGCTCCATCCACACCAGCCGGTCGGGAGTGAGGCCGATGCCCTCGGCCAGCCGAATCCTGTTACGGCGCACAGCTTCCGGATCGTCACCGACGTGGTCACCCAGGTTGAACGAGTCGTAGGGCGCGGCGGAGAAGCCACCGGCGCGGGTGGTGGTCACCCGGCGAACGGTCACGGTAGGAGGTGCGGAAGTCATGTGTTCGAGCGTAGTGCGGTCACCGGGTCGGGCGGTCATCGCGCGCAGTGACGTCGGTCAAGCCCGAAACGACTGGGCCGACAGGTGCTCGACCTCACCGAACGGACCGGCGCCGTCGACCGCCACGGCGATCACCGCGCGCCCGGTCACCCGGTGGACTCCGCGATGTCGAGCTCGCCGAGCTTGCGCGCGATGCCCGCGCGGCCGGCCAGCCCCAGTTTGCGCAGTACTCGGCTGAGATGGTCCTCGACGGTGCGGGGGCTGAGGCAGAGGTGCTCGGCGATGGCCTTGTTGGTGTGGCCGTTGGCGGCCAGCTCGGCGACTTCGCGTTCGCGCCGGGTCAGTGCGGCCGGGGGACCGACAGGCTGGGCGCCTGCGAGACGACGTTGTTCGGTGGTCACCTCGTCGAGCAGACGGGTGGCACCGGTGGCGAGAAAGACAGCGCGTGCGGAGGCGAATCGACTGGTCGCGCGACCGAAATCACCACATCTGCCCGCGATGACACCGGCGATCAACTCGGCCTGTGCCCGGTTCACCACCATTCCGGCACGCGCGAACGCCGCGACCGCTGCCTCGGCAGCCGCTGCCGCGACGGCCACCTCGCCCGTGGCGGCGGCGTACTCGGCCCGCGCCAGCGCGGCCGCACCCACTTGACTGCCGAGGTCCCCGCCCGGGGTGATCAGCACGGTCGCGACGGAATGCTCGCCGAGGTGGACGGCGTGACTCGTCGCCGCGGCGGCCGCTTCGGCACGAGTGACCAGGTCGGCGGCGGCGGCGAGGTCGCCGGTGGCTATCGCGGCGCGGGCGGCCCGGGACAGGTGTGTCGGCGTGAGCGGGCCGGGTCGTCCGTTCTGGGGTGGGGGTGCGCAGGCGGGCAGGTCCAGGGTTCGGCCGACTTCGGTGAGGGTTGTCTCCACCACCTGGCGCCACCAGCGCACGGTGGGACGTATGAGCGCGGAAACGGTGTGCCACTGGGTGGTTACCGCCGCCGGCGGGGCTGTCAGTTGGAGAGTGCGCAGTTTCAGCGCGCCTGCGAAGGAGACCAGGTCGGGATAGCCGAAGGTGGTCGCCGCTTCGGTGGCTTCATCGGCGGCGGCGATGGCGTCGTGGAGACGGCCGAGTTTGGCCAGCGAGTAGGCGCGAACCGTGTGGAGTTCGGCGAGAGCGTAGGTGCGGCCGAAGCGGCGGCTCACCGCGATCGCGCGGTCCAGGTGGTGCAGGCCGTCGGCGTCGCGGTCGAGGAAGTAGGCGCACCAGCCGAACGCGGGGGCGGCGTGGACCACCTCACGCAGGACTGTGTCGGTGAGCAGGCCGAAGGCTCGGCCACAGGGGTCGTAGAGCTGGGCGGCCTCGGCGATACGCGCGTCGGCCAGGAGACCGAGACAGCGCAGGGCTGTCGCGGCGGCGCGAACGGCCGGGTCGTCGATGGCGTCGGAGTCGAACAACGCGGTGAGGCGGGCCTGGCCTTCGGAGTCCTGGCGATCCTGCATTTCCAGGATCGCGAGTTCCAGTTGCACGGGTCCGTCGCCGGGGCGGCGAGGCAGCGTCGCACCGTGCGCCAGCAGCGTGCGCGCCTGGTCGACGCGACCGAGCATGCGCGCGCAACGGGCTGACAGCAGCAGCGCCTCCAGCTGGTGCCGACCCGCGGTGGCGGCAGCCGGTTCGAGGGTCTCCACCGCTCGCGCGGCCGCGCCGGACAGCAATTGCGCCCGGCCCAGTGCCAGGGCGGCGGCGAGTGGGTCGTCGGTCGCGGGCGCGATCCGCGCGGCGGCCGAAAGCCAGCGGGCGCTCGCCGCCGGGGCGTCGGCGAGCACCTGTGCGGCGGCCAGTCGCAGTTCCGCGCCCGCGATCTCGTCGGCGCCGAGGAGCGTGTGCTCGAGATGACGCGCGCGCGAGGGCATCGACGCGCCACGTGCGCGCAGTGCGAGCGCGGCCCTGCGGTGCGCCAGCGCTCGCCAGCCCTGGCCGGACAGCCGGTAGGCGGCCGTGCGAATCAGCGGATGCGCGAACGTCACCGCGCCGTCACCGATGCTGACCACTCCGCGCCGAACCAGCCCGTCCACCGCCGCGACCACGGCGCCCTCCGCGAGATCGGCTGTCGAGCACAATAATTCGAGGTCAGGGGGCAGTCCACACACCGCGATGGCCTGCGCTACCAGCCGCTCGGTGTCCGGAAGCTGGGCCAGTTCGGCGCGGATCGTCCGGTCCAGCGCCGCGAAATCGTTCGACGCGGGGTCGGGTTCCTCCCCCTGCAATGCCCGATCCAATTCGCGGTCGGGCAGATCGGCGAGCAGCGTCAGGTACAGCGGATTGCCATGCGACGCGGCGAACAATCTGGCCCGCCGATCCGGTTCCTCCCCGGGCAGCAACCCGTCGACATCAGCTTCGGTGAACGGTGGAACCCGCACGTGCACCGTCCGCACCCGCGGCGCGCGGACCGATCGGGCGATCGACGGTGGGCAACCGCCGTCGCGGAAGCAGAGCAGCAGGCGGAATCCTCGCGCGGGGCGGTTCCGGATCAGAAAGGCGAGCAGCCGCATCGATTCCAGGTCTGCCCACTGCGCGTCGTCGACGACGAGCAGGGTCTCGACCGCGCCGAGCGCACGCCGCACATGGCGAACCAGATCGGCCGGGTCGCGGGAATCCGGCGTCACTCCCGAGGTCTTGGGTGCCGCCGCGGACGCATCACCCGCGCCCTCGTCCAGCTGTTCGACGATGTCATCGGCGAGATAATGCGGCTGGGACTGCGCGTCCTCGGCGCTGGTGACCACCAGGACCCGGCAGCGGGCCGCGCCGATGAACTCGGCGATCAAGCGGGACTTGCCGATTCCGGCCGGTCCGTCGACCAGCAGCAACCAGGGCGCGTCCGGGCCGGTGAAAGTCGTGGTCAGCGCGGCGAGTTCGGCGGCACGGCCGACGAATGCGCGTTCGAACATGACACTCCGTACCTCACTGGCGAGATCGGCCGTGGACGGCCGGATCAGAGCATAACGGTGCCACCGCGGCGAAATTACCGTGGTTTCCCGGATGCTCGCCGGTGCCGGGTGAGGTTGGGTGATCGGGGCCTACACCGCCGAAGGGTCCGCGGTGAGGTTCTGCAGAAAGAAGGTTCGCATGACGTTCACCGGCAAGGGAATGGTTTCGCGGTTCTCGCTCGCACTGCTGGCGGTCGCGGCACTCGGTGCCGCGAGTTGCTCGGCCGTGGACAAGGTCACCGAGGTCGCCAAGGACGCGAGCAAGTCCGACACCGCCCGCTCGAAGGTCGGTGAGTGCATCAACGTGATCTCGGCGTCGGTGATCGACTCCAAGACCGAGCCGGTCCCGTGCTCGGCCGAGAACGCCGTCTACCAGGTCGTGCAGGTCCACGACAAGAAGGTCGAGTGCCACGAGGACTACACCTCCTACGAGGAGACCTTCGGCAGCGGCGGCACGGTCGCGTTCCTCTGTCTGGCCCCGAACTTCAAGGAGGGCAGCTGCTACAACGAGGGCATGATGACCGGCTACAAGTTCGTGCCGTGCACCGCGTCCGACGCCAGCTTCAAGGTCGTCACCCGCGTCGACGGTCAGGTCGACGAGCAGCTGTGCGGCGAGGACGCCGACCAGGTGCTCGTGGTCAATGATCCGAAGATCACTTACTGCCTCGGCAGCGCCAAGGGCTGATCCCCGCCCAGCACGCGAAAGCGCCCGAACTCGACAGGAGTTCGGGCGCTTTTCGTGTCTGCGAACGCTTATCGACGCATGAAGTCCGGGACGTTGATCTCGTCGTCGTCGTCGCCTTCGCGCACTTCCGGGTTGTTGACCTGGTTCATCGCGCGCTCGGTGACCCGCTGACGCTCCGACTCCCGGTACCGCTCGGTATCGCGGTAGTTCGGCGCGGCGGCCCGGCCACCGGACACCCCGGCCGTGGCGGGCTCGGTGGGACGCGACGGCGCCTCCGACGGACGTCCCTGGCCGATCTCGCCCGCGCGGCCGGAACCGATGGGGTTCACCCCGGTCCGGCTGGTCGTGACCGCGCTGGGCTCCGAACTCCGCCGAGACGGGCCGCCACCGTCGAATCCCGCGGCGATGACGGTGACTCGCACCTCGTCGCCGAGCGAATCGTCGATGACCGTACCGAAGATGATGTTGGCCTCGATGTGGGCCGCCTCCTGCACCAGCGAGGCCGCCTCGTTGATCTCGAACAGCCCGAGGTCGGAACCGCCCGCGATCGAGAGCAGCACGCCGTGCGCGCCGTCCATGGAGGCTTCGAGCAACGGCGAGTTGATCGCCGTCTCGGCCGCCTTCACCGAACGTCCCTCGCCCCGCGCCGAGCCGATGCCCATGAGTGCCGATCCGGCACCCGACATCACGCTCTTGACGTCGGCGAAGTCGACGTTGATCAGGCCCGGGGTGGTGATCAGGTCGGTAATACCCTGAACACCGTTGAGTAGCACCTCATCCGCGGAGCGGAAGGCGTCCATCAGACTCACCGCGGCGTCGCCCAGCTGCAGCAGCCGGTCGTTCGGAATGACGATGAGGGTGTCGCACGACTCGCGAAGCAGGTTGATCCCTACCTCGGCCTGGTTCCCGCGCCGTTTTCCTTCGAAGGAGAACGGCCGGGTGACGACCCCTATAGTCAGGGCGCCCAACTTGCGGGCGATGCTGGCGACGACGGGGGCGCCACCGGTACCGGTGCCACCACCCTCGCCCGCCGTGACGAAGACCATGTCGGCGCCCTTGAGCACCTCTTCGATCTCGTCCTTGTGGTCCTCTGCGGCCTTGCGGCCGACTTCCGGATCGGCTCCGGCACCGAGGCCGCGGGTGAGCTCACGACCGACATCGAGTTTGACGTCGGCATCGCTCATCAGCAGGGCTTGCGCGTCGGTATTGACCGCGATGAACTCGACTCCCTTGAGTCCCTGTTCGATCATTCGGTTGACGGCGTTCACGCCGCCGCCGCCGATACCGACGACCTTGATCACTGCAAGGTAGTTGTGCGGGGGCGTCATGGGCTCTCGCCTTCCTTCGATCTTAAACCCTCAACCTCAACCATAGGGTTGGCGTTATGTCAAGTATCCGACTGCTGCGGAACGCTATTCGCAGCCACTGCGATCCCGGCGCAGGCGCGCCGAGATGAGAGCCAGAATCTTGTGCCACAAAGAATGTCGCTCACTTTACCGTGACCAGATTCGGACTCGAAACGTCGAACACGGTCCCCTCACGGGTCAGTAGTGGCAACACGACAGCAGCTTTGCGCTCACCGTCGCCCGTGCCGCCCCACACTACCTTCCTGCCATCGCGAAGGCTCAGCGAGACGTCCGAAATCGACCGTGCGACAACCTCGCCCACCTGCACCGACAAGGCGGGTGGCAGGGTGACCAGCACATCCACCGCGGCCCTGGCCGCCGCGGGCCCGGTGAACGAGCCCTCGGTGAGCAGTTTCGGGACTCCGATGGGTGATTCGGGCTCGATCGCGAATTCGACGCTCTCGGCGTCGACCAGATGGGCGCCGTCCGGCGCGTCGAAGTACACCACCGGTGTTCGCTCCACGACGGTGACCAGCACTGTCGAGGGGAATTTACGCTGCACCCGGACCGAACGCACCTTCGGGATCGCGGCGACGCGCTGGGCGATCGCGGTGGTATCGATCCGTAACATCGAACGCCCGTCCGGAATTTCGAGCCGACCACGCACGTCGGCCTCCGGTACCGCCGACAGCCCGTCGACGCGCACCGTGCGCACCGACAACGCCGGTGTGAACCAGGCCAGCACCACCAGCAGGCTCACCACGACCACCCCGACCACCGTCCAGAGACGGTAGCCGTGCCACCCGCGCGCGGCGGGCATCGGCAATCTCACCGGCCGCCCTGCTGCGGCCTGGCCCGCAGGCCGTCGAGGATCTGGCTGCCGAGCATCGTCACATCGCCCGCGCCCATGGTGATCACGACGTCACCGTCGCCCGCCAGCGCGGCGACTTGCTTGCCGACCTTGGACATATCCGGCTGGTAGTGCACGGGTGTGGTCACCGACTGGGCGACCAGCGCGCCGTTGACGCCGGGCAACGGGTCTTCCCTCGCGCCGTAGACATCGAGAACGACCACCTCGTCGGCCAGGCTCAACGCAGTGCCGAACTCCGTGGCGAAAGTGGCGGTGCGGCTGTACAGATGCGGCTGGAACACCACGATCACCCGGCCGCGCTGCAGGCGAGCGCCGTCCCGCGCTTCCTGGGCGACCAGTTGCGCGGCGGCCTCCAGCACCGCACGGACCTCGGTGGGGTGATGGGCGTAATCGTCGAAGACGCGCACCCCGTTCTCCCGGCCGGTGAACTGGAACCGGCGATGCACGCCGCCGAATCCCTCCAGACCCTGCACGATCTCGTCGATGTCGGCGCCGGTGGCGCGGGCGGCGAGCAGCGCGGCCAGCGCGTTGAGGGCCATGTGCCTGCCGGGCACCGACAGGCGCAACGACCGCGGGATGGTCTCGCCGTCGAGCTGGAACTCCACGATGCCGCCGACATCGCGCGGCTGCCAGTCGAGCAGCCGCGCGCCGACGGGCACGGGCGCGTCATCGAGATCGCCCGATCCGTAACCGAGGACCTCGATCCCGCGTTCGGCCATGCGCGGCGCGACGCGCTGGGCCAAGGCGCGCGAACCGGGATCGTCGAGACACACCACCAGCAGGCCGCCGGGGGCCAGCCGGTCGGCGAAGTCGTCGAAGACCTGGATGTAGGCCTCGTCGGTGCCGAAGTAGTCCAGATGGTCGGATTCGATATTGGTGACCACCGCGACGTCCGGGTCGTATTGCAGCAGTGAGCCGTCGGACTCGTCGGCTTCGGCGACGAAGATGTCACCGCTGCCGTGGTGGGCGTTGGTGCCCGCCTCGTTGAGCTCACCACCGACCGCGAACGACGGGTCGGCGCCGCAGTGCTGCAGCGTGACGATCAGCATCGAGGTGGTCGAGGTCTTGCCGTGGGTGCCCGAGACCAGCAGGGTCCTGTGCCCGCGCATCAGCGCGGCGAGCACGGTCGGGCGCATCAGCACGGGGATGTCGCGCCGATTCGCCTCGACCAGTTCGGGGTTGGTCTTCGGAATGGCGGCGTAGGTGGTGACCACGACCGTCGGGCCGCCGGGCAGCAGGTCGAGCGCGTCGGCGGCGTGCCCGATGCGCACCTCGGCGCCACGGGCCCGCAGCGACAGCACGCCACGGCTCTCGCGGGCATCGGAGCCGGAGACCTTGCCGCCGCGCGAGAGCAGGATGCGCGCGATACCGGACATGCCCGCACCACCGATGCCGACCATGTGCACGCGTTCGAGTTCGGGTGGCAGGGCCGCGCCCGCGGACTCCCCGATCTGCTGGTCCGGCTCGCTCATCGGGCGACCTCGGTGACGATCCTGGCCACCGTGTCGGCAGCGTCGCGATGGCCTGCGCCTGCGGCGGCGCGGCTCATCTGCGCGAGTCGAGCGGGGTCGAGCAGCAGCGGAATCACCTCATCGATCACGTATTTCGGGGTCAGCTCGGCGTCGGCCACAATTGTGCCACCACCTTGCGCGACCACTGGTCGGGCGTTGAATTCCTGTTCACCGTTGCCGTGCGGCAGCGGCACGTAGAAGGCGGGCAGGCCGACCGCCGACACCTCGGCCACGGTCATCGCACCGGATCGGCACACCACCGCGTCGGCGGCGGCGTAGGCCAGGTCCATCCGCGACAGGTAGGGCACCGCCACATAGGGGGCGGGCGCGTCGGCGGTGCTCACCTCGACGCTGTTCTTGGGGCCGTGCGCGTGCAGCACCGAGACGCCCGCGGCCGCGAGTTGCGGTGCGGCGCCGGAGACGGCCTCGTTGAGACTGCGCGCGCCCTGCGAACCACCGAACACCAGCAGCACCGGCCCCTCGGCGGGCAGGCCGAAGTGCGCGCGAGCTTCGGCGCGCAACGCGGCACGGTCGAGTCCGGTGATGGACGCACGCACCGGAATGCCGACGACCTGCGCGCCCGCCAGCCCCGAATCAGGTACAGCGGCGAGCACTTTCGCGGCGAGTTTCGCGCCGACCTTGTTGGCGACGCCGGCCTTCGCGTTGGCCTCGTGCACGATCACCGCTACCTTGCGCTTGCGACCGAACAGCCCGCCGCGCGCGGCGAGATACGCGGGCAGCGCGACGTAGCCGCCGAACCCGATGATCACGTCGGCCTGCACGTCGTCGATCACCGCCCTGGTGGCCTTGACCGAGGCGAGTACCCGGCCGGGCAGCCGCAGCAGGTCGGCGGAGGGCTTGCGCGGCAACGGCACCGGCGGGATCAGCTCCAGGGGGTACCCGCGTTCGGGCACCAGTTTCGTCTCGAGTCCACGCTCGGTACCCAAGGCGGTCACCCGGATCGAGTCGTCGAGTCTGCGCAGCGCGTCGGCGACAGCCAGCGCGGGTTCGATGTGGCCTGCGGTTCCTCCGCCTGCGACGATCACCGACAACCCGGATCGCGGGTTACTCACCTGGATCTACCTCGTTCTCTCTGTATCGAATTCGATCTCGCGAAAGCCTGCGTGGTCATGCTCCGCCGCCTCCGCCGGTCCGCCGTTTCACCGGGCGGTGTGGCATCGGGTAGGTCGGCTCCCACGCTCTTGTCGACCGTAGCGAACTCGTGCCGCGGCTTTCCGGCACCCGTCGCCTGCGGTCGGCGGGCGGCTGGCGGCGAGGGGCCTGACGTGGTCGTTCGGTTCGGGCGCGCGGCGCCACTTTGCGCGGCGCCGGCGGGGTGTACACCTCGGGCACCGGTAGTCGGAGCAGCCTGCTGAGCCTGCCGTCCTGACCTGCCTTCAACGCCGACACCGCTTCGGGTTCGTGCCGGGCGGCGCTGGCGATGATGCCGAACATGAACAGCGTGATCGCCAGCGACGAACCACCGGCCGAAACGAGCGGCAACTGCAGACCGGTCACCGGCAGCAGCCCGACGACATAGCCGATGTTGATCAGTGCCTGCGCGGTGATCCAGGTGGTGGCGGTCGCGGTGAGCAGGCGCAGGAACGGGTCGACCGAGCGCAGTGCGATGCGGATACCCGCGTAGACGAACAGGGCGAGCAGCGCCAAGACCAGCATGCAGCCCAGGAAGCCGAGTTCCTCGCCGATGATGGCGAAGATGAAGTCGTTGTGCGAGTTGGGCAGGTAGCTCCACTTCGCGCGGCTCTGTCCGAGGCCACGGCCCCAGATACCGCCGTCGGCGAGGGAGTACTTGGCTTGACGCGCCTGGTAGTTGACCCCCTGCGGATCGTCACCGGGATTGAAGAACGCGCGCACACGGTCGGAGCGGTACCCGGCCGACAGTGCCAGGACGGAAGCGGCGACCAGACCGGTCACCATGATCCCGACGAACAGTCGCGCCGGCAGCCCGCCGAACCACAGCAGCGCCATCAGCACGATGCCGAGGGCGATGGTGGTCGACAGGTTCGGCTCGAGCACCACCAGCAGGCACACCAGCAGACCCGCGGGCACCAGCGGCACCAGGATGTCCTTGAGCTGGGCGCCCCGGCGCGAGGCGAGCAGGTGCGCACCCCACACGATCAGGGTCACCTTGACGACTTCGGAGGGCTGGATCGACAGCGGGCCGATGTCGAACCAGCGGCGCGCGCCGCCGTGGATCGCGCCGATGCCCGGGATGAGCACCAGCACCAACGCAAGCACCGAGATGCTGAAGATCGGGAACGACCACTGGCGCAAGAACCGCAGCGGCAACCGCAACGCCACATAGAAGGCGATGGCACCGAGCCCGGCGAACATGGCCTGCTGGATGAACAACGCGTAGGCCGAACCACCACCGGCGTAGGCCTCGACGCTCGACGCCGACAGCACCATCACCAGACCCAGCACGGTGAGCAGGGTCGCGATGGTGACGATCAGATGGAACGACGCGAGCGGCCGGGCCAACCACGCACCGAAGCGCTCCCCCGCCCAATTCGGCTGCCCCGAACTCTTGCGGCGAGTACTCGCGCCCGCCTGGCCCTTAGCGACCCGGCTGTCGTCCACGCTGCCCCGGCTCTTAACCACGCTGCCCCCTCTTGGGCGGTGACTGCTCGGCCGGGCGCGCCTTCGTCACAGCGCCCGCCCGATGTCACCATCTTCCAGTGCCGTCACCGCATCCACGAAACAGCGTCCGCGATGGGTGTAGTCGTCGTACATGTCGAGGGAAGCGGCCGCGGGCGCGAGCAGGACAGTGTCTCCGGCGCGAGCCAGACCCGCCGCGGCGCGCACCGCGCGGCCCATGACCGCCTCGGCTCGCTGCGATCTCGACGACTCCATGTCTGCATCGTCTCCCGCATCCAGCTCGATGACCGGGACTTCGGGTGCGTGTCGCGTCATCGCGGCGGCGATCACCGGCGCGTCGGCCCCGAACAGCACCGCGCCGACCAGCCGGTCACCGATCTCTTCGATCAGATCGTCGACACTTGCGCCCTTGAGCAGACCGCCCGCCACCCAGACCACCTGCGGATGCGCCATGATCGCGGCGCGCGCGGCGTGCGGGTTGGTGGCCTTGGAATCGTCGATGAACTCCACACCGCCGAGTTCGCGCACGAACGCGGTGCGGTGCGGGCCCACCTTGTGTTCGGCGAGGCCTTCCTTGACGAACTGCGGGGCCACGTCGATGGCCCTGGTCAGCGCGGACGCGGCCAGCGCGTCGGCGATGCCCGCGGGTCCCGGCGGGCTGATGTCGCTGGTCTCGGCGAGGATCGCGGCCTTGGTGAAGGCGCGGTCGAGGAGTTTGCCGTCGACCACACCCAGCTCACCGTCGGCGGGAACACCGATCCGGAAGCCGACGGTGCGCCGCGCCTTGGCCTTGCGGGCCAGTGCGCCCGCGACCGGGTCGTCGAGGCCGACGACACCGACGCGACCGGTCAGCGCACGGGCCTTCGCTGCGGCGTAGGCATCGAGACCGCCGTGCCAGTCCAGGTGATCCTCGGCGACATTGAGCACGACGCCTGCCTCGGGTCGCACCGACGGCGCCCAGTGCAGCTGGAACGAGGACAGCTCGACGGCGAGAACCTGCGGGCCGGGGTTGCGGCGCAGTGCGTCCAGGATCGGCAGGCCGATATTGCCGCAGGCCACGCTGGAGATGCCGGCGGCGCGCAGGATCGAATGCGTCATCTGGGTGGTGGTCGTCTTGCCGTTGGTGCCGGTGATCACCAGCCATTTGCGGACCGGCCCGTAGATGCGGGCCTGATCGACCCACCAGGCGAATTCGACGTCGCCCCAGACGGGCACGCCCTCGGTGACCGCCGAAACCAGCACCGGCGAATCCGGTCGCCAGCCCGGGCTGGTGATCACGAGCGCGAACCGGCTCAGGTCGGCGCCTTCGAGTTCGACGCTGGTGGCGATCTCGAGGCCGAGTTCGGCGGCCTCGGCGAGCGCCTTCGCGCCGTTGTCGGTGACCACGGGGTGGGCGCCGATATCGCGCAGCGGTTCGATCAGCGAGCGCCCGGAGACGCCCCAACCGGCGACGAGAACGTCGCGGCCACGCAGGAATTCGAGCATCGGGCCCGGGGAACGCAGGGCGCGGGGCGAGTGTTCGACCATGTCTCTACTCACCCGACCTGTGACAGATATTCGCTGTAGAACAGGCCGAGGCCCACTGCGGCGGAGATGCCCGCCAAAATCCAGAACCGGATGATCACCGTGGTTTCGGCCCACTTACTCAACTCGAAGTGATGGTGGAACGGCGCCATCTTGAACAACCGATTGCGCGTGGTGCGGTACACCGCCACCTGCAGCATGACCGAGGCCGCCTCGGCGACGAACAGCGCGCCGATCACGGCCATCAGCAGCTCGGTGCGGGTGGTGATCGACAGACCGGCGATCAGGCCGCCGAGGGCCAGCGAACCGGTGTCGCCCATGAAGATTCGCGCGGGCGCGGCGTTCCACCACAGGAATCCGATACACGCGGCGGCCGCGGCGGCGCAGACCAACGCCAGGTCCAGCGGGTCGCGCACGTTGTAGCACCCGGCTTCGGGACTGGTGGAGCAGGAGTTGCGGTACTGCCAGAAGGTGATGATCACGTACGCGCCGAGCAGCAGGCTCATCGAACCGGCCGCGAGACCGTCGAGGCCGTCGGTCAGGTTGACCGCGTTGGACCAGGCCACGACCAGGAACAGCACCCAGACGACGAAGATGATCGCGCCCATCGACACCGTGTTCCAGTCGCGCACGTACGACAGGTGCTTGCTGGCGGGGCTGAGCCCGTCGGTGCTGCGGAACTGCAGGGCCAGCACCGCGAAGATGACCGCCGCGGCGGTCTGCCCGATGTACTTGCCCGCGGCCGAGAGCCCGAGGTTGCGCTGCTTGCGCAGCTTGATGAAGTCGTCGAGGAAACCGACGACGCCGAGCGCGGTGGTGAGCCCGAGCACGAGCAGACCCGACGCCGTCGGACCCTCCGCGTCGTAGCCGATGCCGATCAGGTGCGAGCCGAGATAGCCCGCCCACATACCGATCAGGATCGCGACACCGCCCATGGTCGGGGTGCCGCGCTTGGCCTGGTGACTGGCCGGGCCGTCGACCCGGATCTCCTGGCCGAAGCCCTGTCTGGCGAACACCCGAACCAGCAACGGCGTCAGCAGGATCGACACCGCCAGTGCGATCCCCGCCGCGAACAGAATTTGCCTCATCGAGCTGTATTACCTTCCGCTGCCCCGGTCAGGTGCTCGGCGACGGCCCACAGGCCCACCGCCTTCGACGCCTTGACCAGTACCACATCGCCTGCGGCGATCTCGTCGTCGAGCAGCGCGATCGCCGCGTCGATATCGGGAACGAGGATCGATTCCTCGCCCCATGAGCCTTCCATCACCGCTCCCTGGTGCATGCCGTGGGAGGGTCGTCCGGTGCCGACCACGATCAACCGGTCGACGTCGAGGCGCACGGCCAGGCGTCCGATCGCGTCGTGTTCGATCACCGAGGTGTCGCCGAGTTCGCCCATTTCGCCGAGCACGGCCCAGCTGCGCCGGGGCTCGTCAGCCGATTTCGCGAGAGTGACCAGCGCTTTGAGCGCCGCGCGCACCGAGTCGGGGTTGGCGTTGTAGGAGTCGTTGATGACAGTGACGCCCGCAGGGGTGGTCGTCACGTCCATCCGGCGGACCGAGGCCGCGGTGGCGCCGGACAGCGCCTGGGCGACGGTCGCCAGGTCGGCGCCGCATTCGAGAGCGACGGCCGCGGCGGCCAGGGCGTTGCCGACCTGGTGTTCGCCGTGCACAGCGAGTCGCACCGGGATCGATTCGCCGCCCACGTGCAGGGTGAAGTGGGCGCGGGCCTGATCGTCGGTGATCACGTCGGTGGCGCGGATGTCGGCGTCGCCGGACAGGCCGACCTTCACCACGCGTGCCTTGGTGCGCGACGCCATGGCCGAGACATTGGGGTCGTCGGCGTTGAGCACCGCCAGCCCCTCGGCGGGCAGCGCCTCGACGAGCTCGCCCTTGGCTTGCGCGATCGCCTCGCGGCTCCCGAATTCGCCGAGGTGGGCGGTGCCGACATTGAGCACGACACCGATCCGCGGCGGTGCGATGCGGGCCGCGGCGGCGATGTGGCCGACACCGCGAGCCGACAGTTCGAGCGCGAGAAACTTGGTGTCCAGACCGGCGCGCAGGGCCGTCCACGGGTGGCCGAGTTCGCTGTTGAACGAGCCCGGCGGGGCGATGACCGGACCCAGCGGCGCCAGCACGGCGGCCAGCAGATCCTTGGTCGAGGTCTTGCCAGAGGACCCGGTGACGCCGACGACGGTGAGACCGGTGCGCTCGGCCAGCTTCTCGGTGCTGACCCGCGCCAGCTCGGCCAGCGCGGCCAGCACGGCCGCGCCGGAGCCGACGCTGTCATCGTGGCTGAGCGCCACCGACGTCCCCGGAACTGCGCCGAGCTCGGGTGCCACGACAATGGCGGGCACGCCGACCGGGCGGGCAGCCAGTACCGCGACCGCCCCGGCGGCGACCGCCTTCGCGGCGTAGTCGTGTCCGTCGGAGTTGGCGCCGGGTAGGGCGAGGAACAGATCGCCGGAACCGATTCGGCGCGAATCGAATTCGACCGAACCGGTCACCAGTGCCTGGGGGTCGGGTACGTCGTGCAGCTCGCCGCCGACAACGTCCGCGATCTCCCGCAGTGTCATCTCGATCATGAAACTGTCAAGTCCTCCGAGTCCGTGTGCGGACTGTGTCGTATCCGCAGGGCATCCAGCGCCGCCGCGACCACCTCGCGGTCGTCGAAGGGATGCTTGACGCCCTTGATCTCCTGGCCCGCCTCGTGGCCCTTGCCCGCGACGAGCACCACATCGCCCGCACGCGCCCAGGCGATGGCCGCGGCGATGGCCGCCGCGCGGTCACCGATCTCGCGGATCTCGCCGCGTTCGGTGGCCGGGAGTTCGTGCGCACCGGCCACCACGGCGGACCTGATGGCCGCCGGGTCCTCGGTGCGTGGGTTGTCGTCGGTGACGATCACCAGGTCGGCGCGGGCTGCCGCGGCGCCCATGAGCGGGCGTTTGGCCACGTCACGGTCGCCACCGGCGCCGAGCACGACAGCCAGCCGACCCGTACCCGCTTCGACGAGGTGGCCGCGCAGAGTGGTGACCACGGACTCGATGGCGGCGGGCTTGTGCGCGTAGTCGACGACGGCGAGGAAGTCCTGGCCGCGCTCGACGCGCTGCATCCGGCCCGGCACGTCCACACCGGCCAGCGCCGGAGCCGCGATCCCCGGATCGACGCCTGCGGCAGCGCAAGTGGCGACGGCCAGCAGCGCGTTGGCGACGTTGTAGCGCCCGGGCAGGCGCAGGCGCACCGCCAGTTCGCCGTCGGGTCCGGCGGCGGTGAATTCCTGCTCGCCGCCGGTGGTCTTGATGTCGCCGCTGACCTGCCAGGTCGCCGCGCCGGTGGTCGACACGGTGACCGGTTCGACCAGATCACCGGCCAGGCGGGTGCCCCATTCGTCGTCGACGCAGATCACCGCGGTGCGCGCGGCAACCGGCGAATCCGCGTCGAACAGCCGACGTTTCGCGGCGAAGTAGTCCTCGAAGTCCTTGTGAAAGTCGAGATGGTCCTGCGAGAGGTTGGTGAACGCGCCGACCGCGAACCGCACGCCGTCGACCCGGCCCAGCGCGAGCGCGTGGCTCGACACCTCCATCACGACCGCGTCGACACCCTGCTCGACCATCGCGGCGAACATCGCGTGCAGCTGCGGCGCTTCGGGCGTGGTGAGCGCACTCGGCACCCGCTGCCCGCCGATCCGCGTTTCGATGGTGCCGATCAGCCCGGTGGACAGTCCGGCCGCGGCCAGACCGGCTTCCACCAGATACGAGGTGGTGGTCTTACCCGAGGTGCCGGTGATGCCGACGATGCGCAGCCGATCGCTGGGGTGGCCGTAGATCTCGGCGGAGAGCTCGCCGAGCACCGCGCGGGGCTGCTCGCGCACCAGCACGGGCACCGCGACGTCACCGATCAGCTCGGCGCCCGCGGCATCGGTGAACACGGCGACCGCGCCGTTCGCGATCGCGTCGGCGGCGAATCGGGCGCCGTGCGAGTTCGCGCCGGGCAGCGCGGCGAACAGGTCTCCGGCGCGCACCGCGTTGGATCGTTGCTCGATGCCGGTGACCGTCACCTCGGCGGACACCGGGGCAACCGACGTGGCCCCGGTGAGGTCCGCCACGGCCTGCAGCGATGTCGACAGCGGAGTGGTTGGCCGGAGCGCGTGCGGGCTGGACTGCGCGGGCACAAGGCTCCTCTCTGAGAGTGATCGAGCGCGTGGGCGAGACGAGCAGTCAGGTTACCGACGCGCGGTGTCGGTCGGACAACGCGGGTTGAGTTAATTGGTGTTCTCGGCCCGCCCGCCTCCGGACTGAGTGGACGGTGCGACGAAGGGGCCGAGAACTACGGCACCAGCCGTTATGACACCGCCTCCAGCACCAGTCGCTTGGCCTCCGGGGAGGGCGGCACCCGGTCGCGCTGCAACGCCCAGGAGGCGATGCTGTGGAACAGCGGTGCGGCCGAGCCGCCCCCGGTGCCGTCGGAGCTGCGCACGGGCGCGTCGAGCATCATGCCGATCACGTAGCGGGGGTTGTCGGCGGGCGCCATCCCGGCGAACGTGCTGTAGAACGACGAAGTCGAGTAGCAGCGGCACGCGGGGTCGACCTTCTGCGCGGTGCCGGTCTTGCCCGCCACCTGGTACCCCTCGATCGAGGCGGGTGCGCCGGTGCCCATCTGGACACCCATCGGGTCTTTCTGCACGGTCGCCTGGAACAGCTCACGCAGGGTGTGCGCGGTCTGTGGGCTGACCACGCGCACGCCGTCGGGCTGCAACTCCTCGGTGCGGGTGCCGTCGGGGGCGACCTTGGCCTTGACGATGCGCGGCGGGATCCGCAGGCCGTCGTTGGCGATGGCCTGGTACATGGCCGTCATCTGCAGGGTCGTCATCGAGAGTCCCTGACCGATGGGCAGATTCGCGAAGGAACCGCCGGACCACTGGTCGCGGGCGGGTACCTGGCCGCCGCTCTCGCCGGGCAGGCCGACGCCGGTGCGCTGGCCGAGCCCGAAGCGGGTGACCATGTCGGCGAAGCGGTCCTCGCCCACGCGCTGGGCGAGCATGAGAGTGCCGACGTTGGAGGACTTTCCGAAGATGCCGGTGGTCGTATAGGGCGCGACATCGTGCTGCCACGCGTCGTTCACCGTGACGCCCGACATCCGGATCGAGCCCGGCACCTGCAGTACTTCGTCGGGGGTGGTCACGCCGTATTCGATGGCGGCCGCCGCGGTGATGATCTTGTTCACCGAGCCGGGTTCGAAGGGCTCGGAGACCGAGGGGTTGCCCATCTTGCCCGAGGCCCAATGGTTCGGGCCCAGTGCGGGATTGAAGGTACCGTCGTTGGCCATCGCGAGCACCTGGCCGGTCTTGGCGTCGAGCACCACCGCCGAGGCGGAGGACGCGCCGGAGACCTGTTTGGCCTGCTGCACCTGCTGCTGCACGTAGTACTGCAGGTCCGCGTCCAGGGTCAGCTCGACGCCGTAGCCGTTCACCGCAGGCTGCAGATCCCGGTAGCTGCCGGGGATCACCGCGCCGTCGGAACCCTGGTCGTAGGTGCGCGAACCGTCGGTACCCGAGAGCACCGAATCCAGTGCCGATTCCAGACCCATCTGACCGTGCCGGTCGCCGCCGATCGCGCCGACGACATTGGACGCCAGCGAACCACCCGGGTACTCGCGCAGGTCCTGCCGTTCGGCGCCGACCTCCGGGAACTTGGCGGTGATCTCGGCAGCCACGCGCGGATCGACGTTCTTGGCCAGATAGTGGAACTTCTTGTCGCTCTTGAGTTTGTCGAGCAGTTCCTGCTCGGTGGGCGCCCCGAGCTTGTCGTGGATGAACTTCGCGATGTCCTTGAGCCGCTGTTCGGGGTCCGGCGCGCTGGGCTTCAGCTTCTTGGCTTCGACCATTTTCTCGCGCTCGGTCACCGGCTGGAAGGTCAGAGCTTTCACGGTGAGGGTGAAGGCGAGCTGGTTGCCGTGCCGGTCGGTGATGGGGCCGCGCACGGCCGCCTCGGTGGCCTTGATGGTGCGCTGCGAGGCCGCCTGCGCCGACAGCGCGGGAGCGGCGAGACTCTGAATGTAGAGCAGCTGCAACGCGACCACGGCCAACGAGGCCAGCAGGGTGACCCGGCCGACGCCGAGGCGCAGGCGGATCGGCCGGTCCGGCGAGAGCGAGCCTGCGCGGCGGGCCCTCGACGAGACCGGCCCGCGTCGCTGCTGCGACGCGGGCCCGCTCTGCTTCATCGAGGACCATCCTGCGATTCGACGACCTGCGGCTGTTCACTCGGCGGTCCGGCCGAGGGGGCTCGTAATGCGGGGGCCGGAGCCACCGCACCCGGTAACGGCGCACCGGCCGGAATCGGCGGGTCGGCCACGACATCCGGTGCGAGCGCAGGCGTGTCGGCCGAGACAAGCGGTGCACCCTGACCCGCGACGTCGATGCGATCGGGCACCGTCGCCGGGGCGAGCGGGGCCGGGGCAGCGCCGTCCACCGGAGCGGGGACTTCACCGTTCGCCGCCGGTGCCTGACCGTTCGCCGGAGCGGGAACGGCTGCTTCGACCGGGGCTGGAGCGACCGGAGCGACCGCGGGCTGCGGCGCGTTCACGGTGGGGGCCGTCGGCGCGGGCGGAGACGCGAGCACGTTCGCCGGCACACTGCTGGGCGCGGCACCGGCGGGCGCGCTCGGACTCGCGGTGGCCGCACCCGGCTGCACCGGCACGACCCGCTCGCCCTGCGCCTGGGCGTGTCCCGGCGCCGGGGTGTTCGGGGCGGTGGTCGGCGGACCGTTCAGCGGCGGCACCGGTGCACCCTGCGCGGGCGTCGGGTTACCGATCACGGTGACCTCGCCGTCGGCGCCGATCACCAGCCGGGCCGGATCCTTCGCGGGGATCATGCCGAGCTCACGTGCGCGAGCGGCCAATTCGGGCGCGGAGTCGGCGGCGGCGACCTCGCGCTGCAGCGCGGCCCGCTCGTCGTCGAGCTTGCGGTTGACCGCCCTGGCGTCACCGAGCTGATAGCTGTCCTCGGCGGCGCGGGTGGTGAGCAACAGGGTCAGGGCGAGGCCGCAGCCGAGCAGTCCGATGATCGCGGTGACGAACGGGATCCGCCCCGCCATCGTCGAGGCCCGTTCGGGCAGCTCGATGCCGTCGAGCAGCTGTTCCCTGGTGCGCTTGCGGGCGTAGGCCCGCTCTGCCGCACCGGACTTCACTCGTTCGGCCGCCGCTACGCGCCGGGCCGTCTTGCTCGGCACCGCGACTGTGCTCGTCCGCACGCTCATCGTGTCCCCTCCTGTGTCCTCCCTGACCTCTCCGCGATTCGTTCGGCCGCGCGCATCCGCACCGGCGCGGATCGCGGATTGACCTCGATCTCGGACTCGGTCGCTTTTTCCGCTCCACGGGTCAGCATCCGGAATTCCGGTCCCATGCCGGGCAGTTCGACCGGCAGGTCCATCGGCGACCGGGACACGATCCGTGGCGCGAGTTCGTGTTTGACCAGCCGGTCTTCGAGCGACTGGTACGACATGACGCAGATCCGTCCGCCCACACGCAGTGAATCCAGTGCCGCGGGCAGGGCCGCCCGCAGCGAGTCGAGCTCGCCGTTGACCTCCACCCGCAGCGCCTGGAACGAGCGCTTGGCCGGATGTCCGCCGGTGCGGCGTGCCGCGGCCGGAATGGTCGCGTAGAGCACCTCGACCAGTTCGGCGCTGGTGGCGAACGGCTTGACCGCCCGCCTGCGCAGCACCTCCGAGGCGATCTTGCCCGCGAACCGTTCGTCGCCATAGGTTTTCAGCACCCTGGCCAGGTCGCCGTGGCTGTAGGTGTTGAGCACGTCGGCCGCGGTGATCCCGGTGGTCGGGTCCATGCGCATGTCCAGCGGTGCGTCGACGGAGTACGCGAAGCCGCGTTCGGCCTCGTCGAGCTGCATCGAGGACACACCCAAATCCATGAGGATGGCTGAGACGGAACCGGTTTCGTCGAGCCCCGCTTCGGCCAGGGCCGCGGGGATACCGTCGTAGCGGGTGTGCACCAGCGTGATCCGGTCGGCGTAGGGCGCCAGGCGCTCGCCCGCCATCCGCAACGCGGTGGTGTCGCGGTCGAGACCGACCAGACGCGCCTGCGGGTAGGTACGCAGGAAATGCTCGGCGTGCCCGCCCAATCCGAGGGTCGCGTCGATGTAGACGGCGCCCGGTTCGCTCAGCGCGGGGCCGAGCAGATCGTCGGCGCGCTCGAGCAGAACCGGCACATGACGGGGGTTCTCGGCGTCATGGTTCACCTCGACCTCCCGGGATACTGCCTCGCGTCGCAGACGGATCGCCGTGCCACACAGTGCTTTTCGAATGAGTGCTTGTCGAACGAGTTGATGCGAATGCTTCGAGGTCTCTGACCGGGGCAAGGCACCTGGCGTCGGGGAAGTACGTCAGGGTCCACGCCCGGGCAGAGGCCTCGCAGCACTCGCGTGCTCCGGGTCAGAAGATTCCGCCCAGCGACTCGTCTCCGGCTTGCGCGTAGTCCTCCTCGTGTTCCTCGAGGTAGGTCTCCCACGCCTGCTTATCCCATATTTCGAGGAAGTCGACCGAACCGATCACCACGCAATCCCGCGAGAGGTTCGCATAGCGCCGATGGTCCGGCGACAGCGTGATCCGGCCCTGTGCATCCGGACGTTGCTCGTCGGTGCCCGCCGCCAGCGCTCGAACGAAAGCCCTTGCCTGCGGGTTACTTCGGGACGCCGACGCGGCTCGCCGCGCGAGCGCGGTGAACTCGTCTTTCGGATACACGGCCAGGCTGTGGTCTTGGCCTTTCGTGACCATCAACCCTCCCGCCAGATCGTCTCGAAATTTCGCAGGCAACGTCAGCCGCCCTTTGTCGTCCAATCGGGGGGTGTAGGTACCGAGGAACATCTCGGCCACCTCCCTACTGGATTCACCTCGCCGTACGGCCTCTCCTGTAGTGCGCGACCCACATTACCCCACTTTCCCCCACTTTCAATCGAAACCCTGAGTGATCCTGCTCCCCGCCAAGACAATTCCGCAGGTCATCCCAGCTATCACTGAGATTCGCGGTTATCCCGTGTTCGGGCAACCCGCGCGGGTCGGCAACCCCTCGTTCCGACAACGTTCAGCAAACATCGCAGGTGCGACATCGGTCGAGTGGCCGGGCGGGGGAAGGGTGGGGAGCGGTGGGGAAGGTGGGGGAACCGCCCTGGCCTCGCGTTCTGACAGTCACCGCACCCATGGACGCACGAAAGCGGCGCCACACCCGTGCTGGATGTGGCGCCGCCAACGTTGTCGGCTAGGTCTGAGCTATTCCTGCTCGAACCGCCGCCGGAATCGGTCTTCCATTCGCTCGGAGAAGCCGCCGGACTTGCGCTGGCGACCACCACGGGCCGGGTGCCCCGTGGTCGGGCCGCTGCCCGCCGCGGGAGGCTCGGTCGCGTCCGGTCGGGCGGCGCGACGCGAGTTGCCGATCATCAACAGGACACCAGCGCCGAACATGGCGATGAATCCGACGAGACTGATGATCGGGAAACCGCCCGGCTTGAACGGGGCGGCGATGCCGGCGACGAGCAGAAAGAGGCCGACGGCGAACAACGCCGCAGCTTGGAGTCTGCGTCGACTCGACGTGGAGCGAAGACGTCCGCCGCGGACGGACGAGGCGAACTTCGGATCCTCAGCATAGAGAGCGCTCTCGATCTGTTCGAGCATGCGCTGCTCGTGCTCGGAGAGTGGCACGGTACCTCCCCCGGCACTAGGCGTGGCTGGTCGCCTCCGGGTAGGCGACGGGTAGCCGACCTTGGCGGCTATCTGCTCCCCATGATACGAGTTCGATCGGTGGCGTACCACCTACTCGGTCATAACTAAGCGGTCATGTCGCGGCCACGACTCGGCTGCGGGAGGCTCTTAGCCGCGGCTACCAGCGCATCGTCGACGTCGTAGAGGAATGCGCCCACCCGTGAGCAGAACTCGTCAGCTTGTGTGTCGGTGATCGCTCGGTCCAATCCGGCCTCCAGCGCGGCCCGTAATTGCGAGTGCGCCTCGAAGTAGTCGGCCCACATCACGAACTCCGGGCTGGCGCGTCTCAGTAACACCCAGGCGCTACGCGAGCGTGCCCGCGGCGCGCGATCGGCGCCGGTGAGCGCGATCATCGAGCCCGCGCCGCGCAGCGCGGCCAGGTACGCGGTGCGGAACCGTTCCCCCGGTTCGTGCTCCCAGGCGGAATCGGTGAGCAGCGCATCGGCCTGGCGTAGTAGTCCGCCGGCTCGCCCGTCGTGGCCCGCGTGCGCTCGACCATCGTTGTGACCAGCCATCTGCTGCCCCTTTCACCCCTCGCACTGATCGAACTAACATTCGAACGTTTGAATTGAGATTGAATATAGGGACACCCACCGACAACTTTCCGCGTCCGCGCGCCATCGACGAGAGCCATGACAGCCGTCAAGCCGAATCACACCCCCGCACCCGTCATCGTCGACCTCAGCGTCGCCGCCCTGCGCGCACGCCTGCACGACGCCCTGTCGGTCTATGTCGCCGCCATGGAATACCCCCGTGGCACCGAGCATCACCGCGCCCCGATGTGGACCGAACACACCACCAGGGCCGGCTGGCGGGCGGTGGCCGCGGTGCTGCCCGACGACGCGGGCGGCGTCGACCTGCGCACCGCGCCGATCCTGGCGATCGCCTACGGGTACAGCGGTGCGCCGCGTCAGTGGTGGCACCAGCAGGTACAGACCGGTATGCGGCGCTGCGGATGGCCCGACACCGCCGCCCGTGACCTGCTCGCCGACTATTTCGAACTCACCGAGCTGCACGTCCACCCGGCGGCGCAGGGCCGCGGGATCGGCGCGCGCCTGCTCGAGCGGTTGCTGGCCGACCGCGCCGAGGCCGCGGTGCTGCTGTCGACGCCGGAAGTCCCGGAGGAGGCGAACCGGGCCTGGAAGTTGTACCGGCGGGCCGGATTCACCGATGTGATCCGCAATTTCGTGTTCGCGGGCGATACCCGGCCGTTCGCCATCCTCGGCCGCAGGCTGCCGATGCCGCCCACGCACCCATGACGACGGTGGTGGTCGGATCCGGTCACAACGCGCTGGTCGCGGCCTGTTATCTGGCCCGGGCCGGGCACCGGGTGCAGGTGCTCGAGCGCGACGAGGTGCCCGGTGGCGCGGTATCGACGGTGGCGCGATTCCCCGGCCATCTCGTTGATCGTGGATCTTCGGCGCACATCATGATCCGGCACACCGGGATCATCGAGGAGCTCGAGCTCGAACGGTTCGGGTTGCGTTATCTCGACTGTGATCCCTGGGGCTTCACACCGTCCGACGGTGCGCGCCCGCCGATCGTGTTCCACCGTGATCTCGACGAGACGTGCGCCTCGATCGCGGCCGCCTGCGGTGTCAAGGACGCTGACGCATATCGCCGCTTCGTCGAGGTGTGGGGCGAGCGCAGCGCACGGGTGATGCGGTCGTTCGGCGGGCCGCCGACGCCGGGCAGGCTCGTTCGCTCGTTCTGGGGGCTGGACGCGCGGGCCGGCGGATCGGCGTTGTCGCGGGAGTTCTTGCAGTCCGGTGACGCGCTACTGGACTTCTGGTTCGACGACGAACGGCTCAAGGCGTCGCTCGCGTGGTTCGGCGCGCAGTCGGGTCCGCCGATGTCGGAGCCGGGAACGGCGCCGATGGCCGGGTTCGCCGCGCTCATGCACACAGTGCCGCCCGGGCGTGCGGTGGGTGGGAGTGGGGCGCTCAGCGCGGCGTTGATCGCGCGCCTGCGGGCCGACGGCGGCGAGCTGCACACCGGCGACGCCGTCACCTCGCTGCGCCGATCCGGCAGCGGGTGGCAGGTGGCGACCGAATCGGGCCGGACACTGCACGCCGACACGGTGATCGCGGGTTCCCATATCCTGTCGACACTCGACCTGTTGCGCGCGGGCGATTTCGACCCCCAGGTCCTCGACGACTGGCAGCGCCGCATCCGGGTCGGCCCCGGCATCGGCATGGTCGTGCGCCTGGCCACCGACCGGCTACCCGAATACCCCGGCGCCTCCCCCGCCGAATCCGCCCGTGGTCTGCAGTTTCTCGTCTCCGACCGCCGGCAGCTGCGCCTGGCTCACGGCGCCGCCACGGCCGGTTCGCTGCCGCCACGCCCGGTGGTGCTGGCGATGAGTTTCAGCGCGCTCGACCCGTCCATCGCGCCCGCGGGCGAACATCAGCTGTCGCTGTGGGCGCAGTGGCATCCCTACGAGCTCGCCGACGGCGGCGACTGGGCAGCACACGCCGAGCACGAGGCGGACCGGATCATCGCCGAGGTCGACCGGTACGCCCCGGGTTTCACCTCGTCGGTGCTCCGGCGATTCGTGCAGACGCCGGTCGATCTCGAGCGGGAGATGGGTCTGCGCGGCGGCAACGTCATGCATGTGGAGATGTCACTCGATCAGATGATGCTGTGGCGGCCGCTGCCCGAGCTGTCGGGCCAGCGCGTCCCCGGCGCTCCCGGCCTGTATCTGACCGGCGCATCCACCCATCCCGGCGGCGGAGTCTCCGGAGCCAGCGGGCGCAGCGCGGCCCGGTTGGTCCTCGGCGACGGGCGCAAGCGCCGGTTCACGCCGCTGCGCAAGCGATGAAGGCCTGCCCGCCACACCGCCGGAGTCAGCGGCACGGCAGCACCGGCCCGACAGTTCGGCGGCATCGATGACCGGCACGATTCTCGACACAGGTCGTCGTACTCTCGCCGCGATCCGCGCCTGGTTACGCGCCGACCCACGCCGCGCGATGCCGGCCGTGACCGCGCTGGCGCTGGTGCTCGCGCAGATCACGTACCCGTTGAGCGCGGGGGTGGCGCGCGACCGGATCACCGTCGCGGTCGTGGTGCTGTCCGCCTCGACCGCCCTGCTGCACGCGGCGACCACTCGTGGATTGCGGTGGGCCGCCGGGTTCTTCGTCGTCGTGTCCGGGCTGGGGCTCACCGCCGAAATCGTCGGCACCGCGACCGGATTCCCGTTCGGCGGCTACGCCTATGCCGTCGATCGGCTCGGGCCCGCGTTCGCCGATGTCCCGTTGGCGGTGCCGTTGGCGTGGACCGGCGGGCTGTACCCGATCTGGATCGTCGCGGGCATGCTCGTGTCTCGCGAGCGCCCCTCGAGCGCCTCGATCACGCGGCGCCCGGGTCGGTCCGGATCCGTGCGTGCGCGGGCACACAGCGCGTCGGACGCTCGACTGCTCAGCGGGTCGAATGCCGGGCGCGTGGGACTGTTCGTCCTCGGCGCGGTCGGCTGGGATCTGTTCCTCGATCCGCAGATGGTGGCCGACGGCCAATGGACCTGGGCGGTCACCGACGCGGGCCTGCCCGGCATCCCCGAGATCCCGTACACCAACTACCTGGGCTGGACGCTCGTCGCCGTGGTCATGGCAGTGATTCTCACCCTGCTCGATCATTTCCTGCCGCCGCCGCGCGATCCGTCGGTGGCGGTCCCGGTCGCGGTGTTCGGGTGGACCTGGCTCGGCTCGGCTCTCGCACACGCGGTGTTCCTCGGCCTTCCCGCCTCGGCGATCTGGGGTTTCCTCGGTCTCGGTGTGCTCGGAATCCCGTTGTTTCTGCGTGCGCGGGCCGCGCGACGCGCGTTCTGAGCGGGCAGGCCCCGCCGCGACACACCCCGATTCGGGGCGAAAATGCCTGATCGGCACGGGTGGGTGGTGAGCGCTGGGCCCGTCGTGTGGGCTCTCGGGCCTGAGCCTGGCACGATGTCAACCGTGCAGCCGAGTCCCGTCGCCGACATGCCCGCTCCTTCGCCGCGTCGTTCCGTGCCCGCGCGGCGCGTCGCGGCCGTTGCCGTCCTGCTGGCATTGCTCGTGCCCGCGCTCGCCGGGTGCCTGCGTGTGCAGGTGTCGATGGGGGTGTCATCGAACGATCGCGTGTCGGGGCGGATCGTCGCCGCGGTGGTGCCGACGGGGCCTGAAGACAAGGGGCCGCAGCTGAAGGCGCCGGAGCAGCTGGCGGCGAAGGTGCGGGTGGAGAACTACAACCAGGACGGGTACATGGGTACCCAGGTGTTCTTCGACGATCTGTCCTTCGGCGAGGTCGGCCAGCTCGGTGGCCTGTCGGATCAGACCCAGGGCATGTTCACGCTCGAATTCCAGCGCAGCGGCGATCTGGTGAGTCTCACCGGGCGGGTCGACCTGGAATCGGTGCCGCCGCACGGCTCGGACGTGCAGTTCTCCGTGGCGTTCCCGGCCCGCGTCGCCAAGACCAACGGCACCCGGGAGACCACCGACAGTGAGAACACGGTGTCGTGGAAGCTGCCCGCGGGCGAGGTGTCGACCCTGCGTGCCGAGGTGAAGTACGCCGACCCCAACACCCGCTCGTTCGCGGGCTGGGCGGGCATCGTCGGCGGCATCACCCTCGCGGTGGCCGCGCTGATCGCGGGCCTGGCGTTCCGCGACCGCAACCCCGGCCCGCCGAACGCACCGCGTGGCGGTTTCTCCCCCTCGGAGATGTGGCGCGAAATCTCCAGTCGCAGACTGGGCCGCTGACATGAGCGCGGCTGCCCGCTACCTGACCTGGGCGGGCACCGGTCTGGCCGCGCTCGGCGCGGCCACCGCCGCCTACAACCTGGTCACCTTGCGCACCCTGCCGCGCGGGGTCGCGGGCGTGATCGAACCGGTCACGGTGTGCGTCCCCGCCCGCGACGAGTCGCAGCGCCTGCCCGCGCTGATCGCCGACCTTCGCGCGCAGGTCGGCGTCCCCCGCCTGAGCGTGCTGATTCTCGACGACGCGTCCACCGACGGCACCTACGAAGCCGCACTCGACGCGATCGCCGACGACGAGCGCTTCACCGTCCTGCGCTCGGCCGCCCACCCCGCCCCCGGGTGGACCGGCAAGGCCGCCGCGTGCGCGCGCCTGGCCGCCCGCACCGACGCGGCCGCCCTGGTCTTCATCGACGCGGACGTCCGCCTGGCCCCCCATGCGATCGCCGCGGCGGTGACCGAATTGCGCAGGCGCGGAGCAGGTCTGGTCTCGGCCTGGCCGAGGCAGGACGCCGGTTCGACCGCCGAGCGCCTCATCCAGCCCCTGCTGGCCTGGTCGTGGGCCTCGACCCTGCCCGTCGGGCCCGCCAATCACAGCCTGCGCCCGTCCACCGCCGTAGCGTGCGGCCAGTTCCTCGCCGTCGACGCCGCGGCCTACCGCGCCGGCGGCGGCCACGCGGCCGTAGCAGCCAGCGCCACCGAGGACCTGGACCTGGCCCGCGCCATCCGCCGAGCAGGCCATCGCACCGCCCTGGTGACCGCGGGCCCCGCCGCGAGCACCCGAATGTATACCGGCACCACCGAACTCACCGACGGCTACACCCGCTGGCTGTGGTCGGCCTACGGCGGCCGCCGTGACACCGGCGCAGCCATCGGAATCCTCGCCGCCCTCGCCTATTGGATTCCCCCACTGGCCGCGATCTTCGGCCGCACCCGAACCCGCCGAGCAGGGCTACTCGGCTACCTGGCCGCCGTCACAAGCCGTCTGACCGCCCGCACCATCGAAACCCGCCGCCCTCCAACGGCCATCGACCTCACCTCAGCCCTGGCCCACCCCCTCTCGGTAGCCCACTACCTCGTTCTCTGGACCCGCTCCCACCACCGCCACCGCACCGGCCGCCTCCGCTGGAAACAGCGACCTTTGGTGACGCCCGACGACGCCGTTACCCGCCTGGCATGACCACCGCCGCCGTCGCCACTCCGGCGGTTGACGACTGTTCGATGTCCAGATCCAGATCTGCCCAGGCGATTTCGACCTCGACCAGGTCGATTGCGGTGACAAGGTCCTGACCACGTAGCCCGATTCGGTCGGTGACGCACCTGCCGTCCGAAGCGAGACGCAGTTGCTCGATGGAGGACACCGGTCCGTCGTCGTCGACCACGCGGACGATCCAGTACTGGGCGATGCCGAGCCTGACGCCGACCCGCGAGTTTCAGGCGACCTCG
Organism: Nocardia sp. NPDC056541; assembly: GCF_042794235.1. Lineage (NCBI taxonomy): Bacteria > Bacillati > Actinomycetota > Actinomycetes > Mycobacteriales > Nocardiaceae > Nocardia > Nocardia sp. NPDC056541. The sequence goes on along the minus strand of NZ_JBHTUD010000011.1, from coordinate 164,631 downwards.
GTAATGCCGATGGTGGGAAAGAAGAAGCAAGACCTGCCCGCATTGTCGGTGGTGCCGAAGACGGCGGCCAGGACGGTACCGCGGCCGGTGTCTACCGGGACAGCGCGAACGCCGCCGACGGGGATGGCGGCGAAGAGGAAGTCACGGATGGCGGTTTCGGCGAGGGGACGCAGTTCGGCGGGAACCTCGGGCGGGACCATGGCGCGAACGATGTCGGCGATCGAGCCCATCGAAGCCATGCCGCCGCGACCGGTGCTGATATTGAGCCAGGCCACCTGCATACCGGAGGTTTTCGTCGCGGCGGTGTCGGGGGCGAGCCCGTAGGGCAGGAAGGTGAACAGGGTCTGGCCGGACTTCACGGCCGACAGGTCGATGCCCGGGATCGGGAGGGTGTTCGCCGGCCACGGCCCAGGGACCGCGCCCGCGACGGCCGGCACGAGACCCGCGCCGTCACCGGTGCAGTTCGCGGCGACCGTGGGGTACAGGAACGGCTGGATACCCAGGGATTTCAGCGTCTCGACGACGGTTTGGTAGGCGCCGAGCAGATCACCCGGGCCCGCCGATGGCCGAACAGCCGGCGCATCCCGGGTGACAGCGGGCGTCACCGGTGCGGCCGGTTCGGCGGCGGCCGGTGGCGCGGCCAGCAGTAGCGCGGCGGCGCAGGCCGTCAGCGAGGTCAGTGTGGCGGAACGACGTGCAACGATCACGGCGAAACTCCTCATCGACGCAGAGAAGGCCGACGCTACCGCGTGCGGTGGGTGAATCCGGACAGGTGAAGTCACCGGCCGTTCGGCGCGTCGCAATCTCGCAGCGAACCCGCCGCCGCGGCCCGGTGTCCGCCCCCTTCTCGGCACCGGACCCAACGACGCATCCGCAGGATCCCTATGCCCGGACGCGTTCGCCCAGACCCCTGCGCACGCGCCCGCGCGCGAATCACCTACCGCGCCGAACCGGGGCAATTATGCCGGTGCCCACGATCGGTTCCAACCTCTGCGCTCACGTTGATTTCTATCGTTGCGCGCACTAGTGCATATGCCACATGCTGATTCAGCTCGGGCCACGACGGCCGGGCACAACCATCCAGAGCGACCGAGAGACCTGGCTCTACGACGTCGCAGCAACCCGCCCGTTTCGGGGTGTGGGTGCTTCTGCCGGGTTCGATGGAGGAGATTTTCGTGCTGTCCACCTGTCCGGCCTGAGCGCCGCCAGATCGCGAACCCGTTGCTGGCCGGGTGGAGGTCACTGTGCCTCGTTCCACTGTTTTCCGAAGGATTCCCATGACCGCGTCTGCCGTATCCGGCGCCGAGACCGCGCCCGCACCGCCCGGCGACGCTCTCCCCGCCGACAAGGCGCCCATCGACGACCTGCCCCGGATCGCCGGGTCGTGGCACCCGTGGCGCTGGGCCGTCGCGGCGATCGCTCTACTGCTGGTGGCCCAGTTCGCGCACGGCCTGATCACCAATCCGGGTTGGGACTGGGGCACTTTCGCCCAGTACTTCACCGCGAAGTCGGTGCTGGCCGCACTCCGGGTGACCATCGAGCTCACCCTGTGGGGCACCGCCCTCGGTTTCGCGATCGGCACGCTGCTGGCGATCGGGCGGGTGTCGAACAATCCCGTGCTGCGGGTGATCGCCTGGACCTATATCTGGGCTTTCCGTTCGATCCCGCTGATCGTGCAGCTGCTGTTCTGGTTCAACATCGCCTACCTGTATCCCCGCCTGTCCGTGGGCATTCCGTTCGGCCCCGGCTTCTACGAGTTCGATGTCAATGGTGTGATCAGCGGTTTCACCGCGGCGGTGATCGGGCTGGCCCTGCATCAGGCGGCGTATTCGGCCGAACTGATCCGGGCGGGTCTGCTCGCCGTCGACGACGGTCAGCTCGAAGCGGCGGCGGCGCTGGGGATTCCACGCTGGCGCCAGTTCCGCACGATCGTGTTGCCGCAGGCGATGCGCTCGATTCTGCCGAACGCGGCCAATGAGGTGATCAGCCTGTTCAAGGGCACCTCGATCGTGTCGGTGATGGCGATCGCCGAGCTGTTCTACCAGGTGCAGGTGATCTTCGGCCGCAACGGCCGGGTGGTGCCGCTGCTGATGGTGGCGACCGTCTGGTACATCGTGCTCACCACGGCGCTGTCGATCCTGCAGTACTACATCGAACGGCACTACGCCAAGGGCGCGCAGCGTGAGCTGCCGCCGACACCGTGGCAGCGGGTCCGCGCCAAGGTCACCGAGATCGCCGCCGGTGCGGCCGCACCCCGAGGAGCAACCCGATGACCGCAGCGGTGCTGGCGCGCGGAATCCGCAAGTCCTACAGCGGCACCGAGGTACTGCGTGGCGTGGATCTGGCCGTACGCGCCGGTGAGGTGGTCGCGCTGATCGGGCCGTCCGGCTCCGGCAAGTCCACGCTGCTGCGGGTGCTCAATCATCTGGAAGCGCAGGACGCGGGCACCGTGCACATCGACGGTGAGCTGATCGGCTACCGCCAACGCGGCAGTACCCTGCGTTCGCTGCCCGACCACGCGGTGCGCGCCCAGCGCAGCCGCATCGGCTTCGTGTTCCAGCAGTTCAATCTGTTCCCGCATCTCACGGTGCTCGACAACGTGGTGCTCGCCCCGGTCTCGGCGCAGCGCCGTCCGCGCGGCGAGGTGATCGCCGAGGCGACACAGCTCTTGGAACGGGTGGGCCTGGCCGATTTCGTCGACGCCTACCCCCGGCGTCTGTCCGGTGGACAGCAGCAGCGCGTGGCCATCGCACGGGCCCTGGCCTTGAAACCACGGCTGATCCTGTTCGACGAACCCACCTCCGCACTCGACCCGGAGCTGGTCGGCGAGGTCCTCGCGGTGATCCGCGATCTCGCGCACAGCGGCACCGCGCTGGTGATCGTCACCCACGAGATCGGTTTCGCCCGCGAGGTCGCCGACACGGTCGTGTTCCTCGACGAGGGCGTGATCGTCGAGCAGGGCGAGGCCGCCAGCGTTCTCGATCACCCCGAACACCCGCGTACGCAGGCGTTCCTGTCCCGCGTCCGCTGAACATCCCTTCCCACGAACAGGTTTCGACACTGATGAAGCTCTCCACTCTGATCGGCATCGTCGCGGCGGCCACGCTGTTGACGGCAGGCTGCACCGCCGAGCCCGAGGCCGCCGACACCGTGCAGGCCGGTGCGATCACCTACGACCTGTCCCCCGCCCAGGAGGGCAGGGTGCGCGCCGCCAAGGTCGACGCGATCGCCGCCGAGGTGCCCAAGGCCATCCGCGACCGCGGCACGCTGGTGGTGACCGGTCCCGCCGGTTCCGTGCCGCCGCTGCGGTTCTACGCCACCGACGACCGGACCGTCATCGGCTCCGAGGTCGACTTCGCCACCCTGGTGGCCGACATCCTGGGCCTGAAGCTCGACATCCAGGTGGCCGACTGGTCGCAGAACTTCGTGCGGGTGGATTCCGGTGAGGTGGACGCGTTCATCTCGAACGTGACCGTCACCGAGGAGCGCAAGGAGAAGTACGACTTCGCCACCTACCGCACCGACACCGTCGCCCTCGAGGTCCCCAAGGACAGCACGCTGACCTACACCGACCGCAAGAGCCTGGCGGGCAAGCGGATCGGGATCGGCGCGGGCACCAATCAGGAACAGCTGCTGGTGAGCTGGAACGAGAAGAACGTCGCCGAGGGCCTGCCCCCGGTCGACATCGCCTACTACCAGCAGAGCACCGACTACTACCTCGCGCTGGCCTCCAAGCGCATCGACGGCTACATCGGCCCGAACCCCGCGGCCGTCTATCACTCCGCCACCAGCGACGGCAAGATCATCGCCACCTTCTCCGGCGCGGGCGAGCAGCTGCAGGGCGAGATCGCGGCGCTCACCAAGAAGGACAACGGCCTGATCGGCCCGATCCACAAGGCGCTGCAGCACGCGATCGCCGACGGCAGCTACCAGAAGATCCTCGATCGCTGGGGCCTGAATTCGGAGAAGGTCACCGAGTCGCGGATCAACCCGCCCGGTCTGCCGAAGAAGCCCGCCGCATGAAGTTCCTACTGATGACGCTGATCACGCGGGTGCCCGATCCGGTCACCGGCGTGGTCCCGACGACGCGCGATCGCCTGCACGAGGTGGTCGAACAGGCCAGGCGCGCCGAGGAACTCGGCTACGACGGGTTCGCGGTCGGTGAGCGGCACGAGGATCCGTTCCTGTCGGCCGCTCCCCCGGTGGTGTTGAGCCATATCGCGGCCCTCACCTCGCGAATCAGCCTGTTCACCGCGGTCACCACCTTGAGCCTGCTCGATCCGGTGCGCGCGTTCGAGGACTATTCCACCCTCGACAACCTGTCCGAGGGCCGGCTCGAGCTGATCATCGGCAAGGGCAACGGCGCGGCGCAGGCGCAGCTCTATCACGTCACCACCGAGGATCAGTGGGAGCGCAATCGGGAAGGGTACGAGCTGTTCCGGGCGCTGTGGGACAGCGAGGAAGTGACGTGGTCGGGACAGTTCCGGCCCTCGCTCGCCGCGGCCAAGGCGTTGCCCCGGCCGCTGCAGCCGCAGGTGCGGATCTGGCACGGGAGTGCGACGAGCCTGGAGTCGGTGGAACTGGCCGCGCGCCACGGTGATCCGGTGTTCTCGGCGAACGTCACCAATCCGATCGAGCCGTACGCCGCGCTGATCCGCCACTATCGCGAGCGGTGGGCGCACTACGGTCACGACCCGGCCGATGCGCTGGTCGGCGCGGGCACCGCGGGCTTCCATGTGGCGCGGACCTCGCAGGAGGCCGTCGCGGTGTTCCGCCCGCTGTTCGAGGCGCGGACCTCGCTGCAGCGCAAGGTCGGCAATCCGGTCGTGTTCGAGACCGTCGAAGACTTCGTCACCCGCTCGTCGGCGCTGGTCGGCAGCCCGGAGCAGGTGATCGACAAGGTCGGCCGCTATCACGAACAGTTCGGGCACGAGGTGATCCACCTGTCCGCCGAACGTGACGGCCGCACCGAATCCGAGTACCTGGGCAGTCTCGAACTGTTCCAGGCCGAGGTGGCGCCCGAGCTGCGCCGCCGCATTCCGAGTCGTCCCCTGGCCGCTGGCCGCCAATTCTCTGGAGTTGTCTCGTGATCCGTCCTCGTCATCGCATCGCCGCCGCCGTCGGCGCACTGGCCGCCGTCACCACGGTGGTCGCCTGTGGCAGCGACACCGCAGGCTCCGGTGCTCAAGCCGGTCCGCCGCAGCCGGGCGGCACGTTGCGCTACGGGCTGTCCGGCGCTCCGACCTGCTCGGATCCGGCGCAGTCGGGCACCAACCAGACCATCTATGTGGCCCGCCAGATCGTCGACTCGCTGACCGATCAGGACCCGAAGACCGGCGCGATCACCCCGTGGCTGGCCAAGAGCTGGGAGGTCAGTCCCGACGCCAAGGTGTTCACCTTCAAGTTGGCCGATGGGGTCACTTTCAGCGACGGCACCGCGCTCACCGCCGATTCGGTGCGCGATACCTTCGACGCGGTCGTCAAGCTCGGTGCCGCGAAGGCGCAGTTGGGCGCCAGCTATCTGACCGGCTACGTCGGCACGACGGCGGTCGACAAGCTCACGGCCCGTGTCGAATTCAGTGCGCCGAACGCCCAGTTCCTGCAGGCGTCCTCGACCACGCAGCTCGGCATCCTGGCGCAGTCGACCAATGCCAAACCGGCCGAAGCCCGGTGCGCGGGTGACAACATCGGCAGCGGGCCGTTCACCTACGCCTCCTACAAGCAGGACACCTCGGTGACGCTGGCCAAACGCGCCGGATACAACTGGGGCTCCGCTGTTTTCGGCCACCAGGGCGAGGCGTATCTGGACCGGATCGAGTTCACCGTCGTTCCCGAATCGGGTGTGCGCACGGGCAGCCTGGCATCGGGCCAGCTCGACGCCGTCAGCGACGCGCTGCCCCAGGACGCTCCGCAGATCGAGGCCGTCGGCGGGCGGATCCTGTCGACATCCAACCCCGGCACTCCGTTCGGTTTTCAGGTCAACGTGACTCGCGGCCCACTGCGTGATCCGGCCGTCCGGCAGGCGCTGCTCCCCGCGATCGACCGCAAGCAGCTCGTCGAGACCGTGCTCGGTCCCCAGTTCAAGCCTGCGACCTCGAGCCTGGCATCGGCGACCCCGGCGTACCTGGATCAGTCGGCGCGGCTGGCCTATGAACCGGCCAAGGCGAAGTCGATCCTCGATCAGGCAGGCTGGGTCCTCGGCGCGGACGGTGTCCGGGCGAAGAACGGTGAGCGACTGAGTTTCGCGGTGACGTTCAGCCAGGTATTCGCGGGCAATCAGGCGATTCTCGAGCTGGTGCAGCAGCAACTGCGCCAGGTCGGGGTGGACCTGAAGCTCGATCTCGTGTCCACCCCGGAGGCCATCACCCGGCAGAACACGCACGATATCGACGCCGGTTACGGCAACACCACCCGCGCCGACGGTGACATCCTGCGCACGTCGTTCGGACTCGCCGGGCGCAACATCACCGCGCGTGGCCCGATCCCCCAGCTCGACGAGACCCTCGACAAGCAGCTCGCCACCAGTGATCCGGCCGCCCGTGCGGAACTGATCGGATCCGCGCAGCGGCAGGTGCTCGACAACGGTCTGTTGATCCCGACGGTCGAGTTGTCGCAGGCAGTCGGCGCGGCCGCGCACACCCAGGATCTGAAGTTCGAGGCTTCGGCACGACTGCAGTTCTTCGACACCTGGTTGAGCGGGCACTGAGATGAGCGAGGTGGTCGGGAGTCCGCGGCGCGACGGCGCGGGTAGCGAGATCCGGCGCGCGGACGGCCGGGCGGACTTCGCACGCTACGTGGGTTCTCGTTTGCTACAGGCGATCTGGGTGTTGTGGGCGGCATTCACGATCTCCTTCGTGGTGCTGTACCTGCTGCCCGCGGATCCGGTCTCGATGGCGGCCGACAGCGCGGGCACCGGTGCGCCGGTGGACCAGGCGGCGATCGCCGAGTTGCAGGCTCGCTACGGGCTGGACAAGCCGCTGTGGGACCAGTACGTGACCGCACTCGGCAATGCCGTCACCGGCGATCTGGGGCGCTCCATCAACACCGGTCAGCCCGTGACCGAAGCCCTCGGCGACGTTCTACCGGCCACGCTCGGACTGGCGTCTCTCGCACTGCTTTTCGCGATCGTCGGCGGGACGATCCTCGCGTTCGCCGCCACCTACACAAGGCGGCCGTGGCTTCGCAATACCTTGAGTGCGCTACCGCCGCTGGGCGTTTCGGTGCCGACCTTCTGGACCGGTCTGCTCCTGTTGCAGCTGTTCTCCTTCCGGCTGCACTGGTTCCCCGCCTTCGGCGGGACCGGGCTGCGCGGGACGCTACTGCCCGCGCTGACGCTGGCGCTACCGATCGGGGCGGTGCTGGCCCAGGTTCTCGCTGCCGGGCTGGAACAGACCTGGCGTCAGCCGTTCACCGATGTGGCGCTGGCCAAGGGCGCGTCGCGCTGGTGGGTGCAGCGTCGCCATATCGCCCGGTTGGCCAGCGTGCCCGCGTTCACCATCGCGGGGGTGCTGGTCGGCACGATGCTGGCCGGGTCGGTGGTGGTGGAGTCGGTGTTCGCCCGCGCGGGCGTCGGCCGGCTCACCCAGACCTCCGTGCTCAACCAGGACATCCCCGTGGTCCAGGGCGTGGTCCTGCTCTCGGCGCTGATCTTCGTCGGCGTGAATCTGGCGGTCGACCTGCTCTATCCGCTGCTCGATCCGCGCATCACCGGGACACGTCGCGCTCGTGGCGTGCCGGTCGCGGGCACCCCCGCCGACGCCGTGTCCGTCGCTGGGAAATCCGGCGAATCGGATGGCTCGAACACCGACACCGAACGGAGTGAACGTGGTTGACATCCTCGTGCGCCGACCGGCGCCGACCGCACGGCCCGAATCGGTGACCGATCACGGCGTCGCGCGCGTGCACCGAGTGGCCCGAACTGCCCGATGGGCCCGCGCACACCTGGGTCTGGTGGTGTCGGGCGTGGTGCTGGCCGTCGCGGTCGGCTGGGCGGTGGCGCCCTCGGTGTTCGCCTCCGGCGATCCGCTGATCGGCGTGCCCGCGGACAAGTTCCAGGCCCCCAGCGCGGCGCACTGGTTCGGCACCGACAATCTCGGACGCGACCTGTACACGCGGATGGTGCACGGTGCGGGGCTCTCGCTCACCGCCACGCTCACCGCGGTCGGGATCGCGTTGGTGGTCGGGTCGGTACTCGGGCTGCTGTCGGGCGCCGCGGGCGGCATCGTCGACACCGCGATCATGCGGGTCGTCGATGTGCTGCTGTCCATCCCGTCGCTGCTGCTCGCGCTGGCCCTGGTCACCGCGCTCGGCTTCGGCACCCGCAATGTGGCTGTCGCCGTGGGTGTCTCGCTGATCGCGAACTTCGCCAGGGTGATGCGCTCGGAGGTGCTGCGGGTGCGGCACGCGCCGTATGTCGAGGCCGCGCACGCGTCCGGCGTGCGCTGGTACGCGGTGCTCGTTCGGCACGTGCTGCCCAATGCGTTCCAGCCGGTGCTGGCCTTGGCCGCGGTCGAGTTCGGCATGGCGGTGCTGGCCGTGTCCTCGCTGAGCTTCCTCGGCTACGGCACCAAACCGCCCACCCCCGAATGGGGTTCGCTGATCTCGGAGGGCCGCAACTTCCTCGCCTCCGCCTGGTGGCTGACGACGCTGCCGGGCCTGGTCATCATCGCCGTGGTGTTGTCGGCTCAGCGTGTGGGTCGATTCGTGGGAAGGACCGAAACACGATGAGCGACAAGACGAACGGAACGCACCCGACGCGGAGTTCGGCCGCGCCGGACCAGCCGTTGCTGCAGGTGGAAGATCTGCACATCGAGTATCGGACCGGCGCGGGGTCGGTGTCCGCGCTGCGCGGCGTGTCGATCGAGGTGGCGCGCGGAGAGGTCGTCGCCCTCGTCGGCGAGTCGGGGTCGGGCAAATCGACATTGGCACACGCGGTGATCGGGCTGCTCGGGGATTCGGCGGGAATCGTGGCGGGCAAGGTCGAGTTCGCCGGTGAGCGGATCGACCCGGACGACGAGAAGGCCCTGCGGCGGCTGCGCGGGGCGCGGGTGGGATTCGTGCCGCAGGATCCGGGTCTGTCGCTCAATCCGGTGTTGCGGGTGGGCGATCAGGTGGCCGAGGCGCTGCTGGTGCATCGGCTGGCCGACCGGCGCGGGGCGGCGCTCCAGGCGCTCGACCTGCTGGAAGAGGTCGGGCTGGATCGCCCGCAGTTGCGGGCGCGGCAGTATCCGCACGAGCTGTCCGGCGGGCAGCGTCAGCGCGTGCTGATCGCGATCGCGCTGGCGTGCGGGCCGGAACTGATCATCGCGGACGAGCCGACGAGCGCCCTCGACGCGACGGTGGCGCGGCAGGTGCTGGATCGGCTGGCCGAGCGGATCGCGGCCCGCGGGACGGCCGTCCTGCTGATCACCCACGACCTGGCCGTTGCCGCGGAACGGGCCGATCGACTGGTGGTGCTCGAGCAGGGCAAGGTCGTCGAATCCGGCACTACCGCACAGGTTCTGCACCACCCGGCACAGCCGTACACGCAGCGCCTGCTCGCCGCGTCCCCCGCGCTGTCGCCCACCGAATTCCGGCCCCTGCGACCCCGAGCGGAAAAACCGTTGCTGTCGGTTCACGCCCTGCACAAGCGCTTCCACGCGGGAGCGGGCTCCATCACCGCCGTCGACGATGTGCAGTTCAGTCTCGATCGAGGGGAAACGCTCGCGCTGGTCGGCGAATCCGGTTCGGGCAAGTCGACGACGGCGCGCATCGCTCTGCGACTCACCGACGCCGACAGCGGGACGGTCACCTTCGACGGCCACGACCTCACCAGCGCCCGCCGAAACCGCCTGCGCACGCTGCGCCGACGGTTCCAGGTGGTGTACCAGAACCCGTACTCCTCGCTGGATCCGCGCTGGGAGGTCGCCGACATCATCGCCGAACCCCTGCGCGCCTATGGGATCGGCGACCGGACGAAACGAGTCGCCGAGCTGCTCGAACAGGTCGCGCTACCGGCGGATTTCACGAAACGCAGGCCCGCGGAACTGTCGGGCGGGCAACGACAGCGCGTGGCGATCGCCCGCGCGCTGGCCCTGCACCCCGACCTGCTGGTGCTCGACGAACCGGTCTCCGCGCTCGACGCCTCGGTGCAGGCGCAGATCCTCGACCTGCTCGACACCCTCCAGCGCGAACTCGCCCTCGGCTACCTGTTCATCTCCCACGACCTGGCCGTGGTGCGCCGGATCAGCGACCGGGTCGCGGTGATGCGCCACGGTCGCGTCGTCGAAACCGGGCCCACCGCAACCCTGTTCACCGATCCGCGGCACCCGTACACGAGGGAGCTGCTCGCGGCGATTCCCGCGCCGGGCACCCGGATCGATCCCCTCGACGGAAAGGACCTCACCCGATGAGCCAGCCCAGACTGTTCCTCGGCATCGAAACGGTAGGCACCGGAACGCATCCCGCGTCCTGGCGGCGCACCGATTCCGGCGCCGAAGACCTGTTCACCGCCGGCTACTGGACCGCCGTGATCTCCTCGGCCGAGCAGCTCGGGTTCGACGCCGTCTTCCTGCCCGACGCGTTCGGCATCCAGTCCGGTGGCGCGGCCGTGACCCGCGGCAGGCTCGACGCCGTCGCGATCGCCGCCCGCACCGCCCCGCTGACCAGCCGAATCGGCTTGATCCCGCAGGTACCGGTCACCCACACCGAACCGTTCCACGCGTCCAAGGCCGTGACCGCGCTCGACTTCGCGAGCCTGGGCCGCGCGGGGTGGGAGGTGACCGTGTCCACCACCGAGGTCGAGGCGAAGGCCTTCGGGCGCAAGCAGGTGCAAGATCCGAAGTCGCTGTGGCACGAGGCCGACGAGGCGATCGAGGTGGTGACCCGGTTGTGGGACAGCTGGGAGGACGGCGCCGAGATCCGCGACGTACCCACCGGCCGGTTCATCGACCGTGACCGCCTGCACTACATCGACTTCGCCGGCGACAACTTCTCGGTCAAGGGCCCGTCGATCACCCCGCGGTCGCCGCAGGGCCAACCCGTCATCACGGTCCGCGCCGACACCCCCGAGTCGACCGAGGTCGCCGTCCGCCGAGCCGACATCATCCGCGTCAGCGCCCCCGATCTCGCGACCGCCGCCGCGCATCGCGCGGCCTTGCGCGCGGCGATCGCCGCGCAGGGCCGCGATCCCGGCATCGTGCAGATCCTGCTGGATCTACCTGTGCACCTGGCGGATTCGGCAGACACCGCACTCGCCGAGGTGCGCGAGCTCGATCGCTGGGCGGCGGACCACCCGCCGCTCGGATTCCACCACGTCGGTACCGCCGCCGCGCTCGACGATCTCCTCACGGAGATCACGCGCGCCGACGCCGTCGACGGCGTGGTCCTGCGACCGCTGGCCCTGCACGCCTCGCTGGCCGAGCTCACCACCCACCGATCCGCGCTCGCGCCGACCACCACCACCGCGACCCTGCGTGAGCGCCTCGGTCTCCCCCGTCCACTCAGCCGATACGCCACGACAGGAGCAGCGCGGTGACCTCGAAACCACGCAAGCAAGTCCACCTCGCCGCGCACTTCCCCGGCGTCAACAACACCACCGTCTGGGCCGATCCGGCCTCGAAATCGCAGGTCGATTTCGTGTCCTTCGAGCATCTGGCGCGCACCGCCGAACGCGGCCTGTTCGACTTCTTCTTCCTGGCCGAGGGATTGCGGCTGCGCGAGCATCGCGGGCAGATCCACGACCTGGATGTGGTCGGCAGGCCGGATACCTTCACCGTGCTCAACGCGGTGGCGGCGGTGACCGAGCGGCTCGGGCTGGCGGGCACCATCAACAGCACCTACAACGAACCCTTCGAGGTCGCCAAGCAGTTCGCCTCGCTCGATCACCTCTCCGGCGGCCGGGCCGCGTGGAATGTGGTCACCTCCTCGGACGCGTTCACCGGAGAGAACTTCCGGCGCGGTGGTTACCTCGAACACGGTGAGCGGTATCGGCGGGCCGAACAGGTGGTCGCCGCGACCAGGGCACTGTGGGACAGCTGGCCCACCGACTCGCTGGTGATCGATCGCGAGCGGGGGATCTTCGCCCGCGACATTCCCGACACCGCGTTCCGCAGTTCACAGTTCGACTTCGCGGCACCGTTCGTCGTCCCGCCGAGCCCGCAGGGGCATCCGGTGCTGTTGCAGGCGGGCGATTCCGACGAAGGCCGCGAGTTCGGCGCGAAGACCGCCGACGCGATCTTCACCGGGCACGGCACCCTGGAGGCGGGCCAGAAGTTCTACGCCGACGTCAAGGGCCGGCTGGCGAAATACGGTCGCGCACACGGCGATCTGCTGGTGCTGCCCGCGGCCACGTTCGTCCTCGGCGACACCACCGACGAGGCGCACGAACGGGCCCGCGACATCCGCTACCAGCAGGTGAGCCCGCAGACCGCGATCGCCTTCCTCGAACAGGTCTGGGGCCGTGACCTTTCCGGTTACGACCCCGACGGCCCGCTGCCCGATGTCGAGCCCGACGCCGCCGCGGAGATCACCCGGGGCCGGGTCCGGCACACGAAAGATCCACTGGCCGTGGCCAAGACGTGGCGTGAACAGGCCGAGGCGGGCGACCTCAGCATCCGCGAACTCATCATCGAGGTCACCGCCCGCCAGCAGTTCATCGGCACACCCGCCCAGGTCGCCGAGCAGATCGACCAGTACGTGCAGTCCGACGCGTCCGACGGTTTCATCCTCGTCCCGCACCTGACACCCGGCGGGCTCGACGAATTCGTCGACACCGTGGTCCCCGAACTGCAGGAACGCGGCAGCTTCCGCACTGAATACACCGGCACTACCTTGCGCGACCATCTCGGTCTGCGTCACCCCCACCACCACACCGTCGCCGAAGGAGCACGCGCGTCATGACGATCACCGTCGAGAACCCGACCCCCACCACGACATTCGCCGACGACTGGGCGCGCTGGCATCACGCCCGCGAAGACGGCCTGCGCGATCCCCTCGGCTGGCTCAGCCTGGCGGGGTTGCACTGGCTCACCGACAGCCCGGCCCGCCTGGACGGCGTCCCCGGCACCTGGTGGGTCACCGACGACAAGGTGTTCATCACCGCGCAGCCCGCCGACCGGCTCGATGTCGACGGCGAGCGGATCGGCGGCGTGCAGATCGTGACGCCCGTGGAGGGCGCCCCGGGGGTGAGCGTGCTCAACGAGGAGAGGGTCCTCGAGGTGATCCGGCGCTCCGGACAGTACGCGGTGCGGGTGCACGATCCGGCCACGCCGACACTGACCGCGTTCACCGGGGTCGCGGCCTACCCGGCCGACCCGCGCTGGGTGGTGACCGGGCGTTTCACCGCGTTCGGGCAAGCACGCACCGTCACCACCGGCGCCGTGGTCGACGGGCTCGAGCACCACCACAGCGCCGCGGGAATCGTCGAGTTCCGCATCGGCGACAGCCACGAGGCGCTGCTCGCCTTCGGCACCCCCGACGACCTGAAGGTGCTGTTCACCGACGCCACCAGCGGCGTCACCACCTACCCGGCCGCCCGCTCGCTCGCCCTCGGCGCAGTCGAGGCCGACGGCACCGTCACCCTCGACTTCAACCGGGCGGTGAACCTGCCGTGCGCGTTCACCGACTTCGCCACCTGCCCTGTCGCCCCCCGTGAGAACCGGCTGCGCGTGGCGATCGAAGCAGGAGAACAGGATCCGAAGCTATGAGCGTGCCGCTGTCGATTCTCGATCTGTCACCGATCAGCGAAGGGTCCAGTGCCGCACAGGCACTGCGCAACACCGTCGACCTCGCCCGGCAGGCCGAGCAGTGGGGGTATCGCCGATACTGGCTGGCCGAACACCATTTCGTGTCGGTGGCGAGTTCGTCGTCGCTGACGCTGCTCGGGTTGGTCGCCGCGGCGACCTCGCGTATCCGGGTGGGGACCGGCGCGGTGCAGGTGGGCCATCACACCTCCGCCTCGATCGTGGAGGCCTTCGGCACCGTCGACGCGCTGTACCCGGGACGACTCGATGTGGGTCTGGGCCGGTCGGGGCATCGGCGCAGCCAGTTCGGCGCCGCGGCCACGACCACCAAGGGCGGGCACCCGATAGTGGACACGGTCACCGGCCGGACCGAGGTGCGTGACGGTGTGGTGGTGCCGCCACCGTTCGATCCACGCCGGGTCACCGACCGCACGAAGTTCCTGGCCTCGGCCGAGGCGCTGCAGCAGCCCGGCGCGGAGTCGTTGGACTTCGCCGACCAGGTGGCCGAGGTGCAGGCGCTCCTCGACGGCCGCTACTTCACCCCGAGTGGTGTCGAGCTGCACGCCGTTCCCGGCGAGGGCATCGACACCGAGCTGTGGCTGTTCGGCAGTTCGGCGGGCGAAAGCGCCGAGCTGGCGGGCAAGTCGGGATTGCCGTTCGCGGCCGCCTACCACGTCGCACCGGGGTCCGCGCTGGACGCGGTCGAGGCGTATCGGGCGGCGTTCCGGCCGTCGGCGCAGCTGGCCGAACCGCACGTGATCGTCTCGGCGGACGTGGTCACCGCGGCCGACGACGACACCGCCCGCCACCTCGCGAGCACGTACGGACATTGGGTGCACAGCATCCGCAGCGGCGGCGCGGCCGAATACCCCGATCCCGCAACAGCGTCCCCGCTCACCCCGGATCAACTCCGCCTCGTCGACGACCGCCTGGCTTCGCAGATCGTCGGCTCGCCCACCACCGTGGTCGAGCGGCTCGAGGCCCTCCAAAGGGTCACCGGCGCAGACGAATTGCTCATCACCACCATCACCCACGACCACGCCGACCGGCTCGAATCACACCGCCTGCTGGCCGACGCGTGGGGATTGCGAGCCGCCCGCGCGGCTTGACCGGCCTACCCCCTCGGGCGCCCCACAACGTCGACTCGACTACGGGGCGCCCTTCGGCTGTCCGGGGTCCATCGCCGTGCGCAACCGCTCGAGCAACCGCTCGAACTGCGCGAGCTGGGCAGGCTCGTATTCGGCGAGGATCGCGTCCTGCTCGGCGTTGATCGGGTGGAAGAACTCGTCGGCCAGCTGTCGAGCGTTCGCGCTGCACCGCAACGTCACGACCCGGCGATCGGTGTGCTCGCGGCTGCGGGTGATGTATCCCGCCTGCTCCAGCCGGTTGAGCAGGGTGGTCATCGCCCCCGAGGTCAGGGTGATCCGCTTGCTCAGCAGCGCGGGAGACAGCGGTTCTTCGGCGTGTTCGGCGGCCGCGATCTCCATCAGCGCGAAGGCGTCGGTGGAGTGCACGCCGAGCGTTTCCGCGAATCGGCGGCCCAGTTCGGTGAAGCTCGCGCCGTAGTCGATGAGCCCCGCGGCGAGCCGCTGCCGCCGCATCGCGACATCGCCGGATGTCTGCTCCACCATCTCGTCCTCTCGTCGACCACCGATTGACAACTTACCGGCCCGCCATTTACCTTCATCGTCAAGTAACTTTATGACGGAGGTATAGTGCGGACAGAAACCGAGACCCCACCGCTGCGCTTGTGGCTGGGGCTGATCGCCGTCTCGCTCGGCGTCGCGTTGATCGTGGTCGACCTGACGATCGTGAACGTGATCCTCGCGCCGATCGTCGAGGACTTGGCGATCACCTCGATTCAGGCGCAATGGATCCAGGAGTCGTACGCGATCGTTTTCGCCGCGCTCCTCCTGGTCGCCGGTCGACTCAGCGATCTCTACGGCGCACGCAGGCTGTTCCTGATCGGGTTGGTCGTCTTCGGCGCCACCAGTCTGCTCGCCGCGCTCGCACCGAGTGGCGGCCTGCTCATCGCGGCCCGCTTCCTGCAGGGCATCGGCGGGGCGATGATCCTGCCGACCTCGCTGGCCCTGGTGAACGCGGCATTCACCGGAAAGGCTCGCGGACAGGGCTTCGCGATCTGGGGATCCACGATCGGCGCGGCCGCGGCGCTCGGCCCGCTGCTCGGCGGCTGGCTCGCCGGCTTCTCCTGGCGGTGGGCTTTCGGAATCAACATCCCCGCGGTCGCGCTGATCATGGTGGCCGTGCTGGTCTACCTCCCCGCCGCACCGAAGAACGCCGGTCGCGTCGATTGGCTCGGGGCGGCCCAGTCCGCACTCGGCCTCGGCCTGCTCGCCTTCGCCATGATCGAGGGTCGGCATTATGGCTGGCTGTTCGTGACCGAGCCGCTGAGCATCGGCGGGTTCGCTTGGCGCAGCGGGCCTTCACCGGTTCTCGTCGCGTTCACAGGCGCCGCACTCGCCCTCGGGCTCTTCTGGCGCAGGCAGGCGCGACTCGGACGCACCGAAGGGGAACCGCTGGTCGACGTGCGGCTGTTCTCGATCGATTCGTTCCGCAGGGGCAATGTGGTGACACTGATCGTCGGCGTCGGCGAGTTCGGCATCATCGCGGTCCTGCCGCTGTGGATGCAATTCGCCCTCGATTACACCGCGCTGCAAGCCGGACTCGCCCTCATGCCGCTCGCGATCGGCAGTTTCGTCGCCAGCGGCGCGAGTTTCTCGTTGACGGCCTCGGTCTCGGCCTCGGGCCAGGTCAGGATCGGCTTGCTGCTGGAAGCGGCCGGACTGGCGCTGCTCGGATTGTTCGCCGCGGCGGACAGCAGCTGGTGGTCGATCGCGCTCGCACTGTTCGTCTACGGCATCGGCGTCGGCTTCGCGACCGCCCAGGTCACCAATATCGTGCTCGCCGACGTGCCGAGCGAGAGCGCGGGACAGGGCTCGGGAATACAAAGCGCGGCACGCGAACTCGGCTCAGCACTGGGCATCGCCGTCCTCACCACCATCTACTTCAGTACCGTCGGCACCGGCCTGCGCGACCGCCTGACCGACGCGGGCCTGCCCGAACCCGAAGTGCGGCAACTGGAGTCGACCGTCACCGACAGCGCCGGTTCGGTGATCGGAGCGTTCGCCGAAAACCCGAACACACTGCCCATCGCGGAAGCGGCGCGCGCGGCCATGGCCGCGGGCATCGAGGTGGCGAGCTACCTGTGCGCCGGCCTGCTCGTGCTCGCCTTGGCCACTACGGCATTCGTCGAACCCGAACGACACGAGTAGCACCGGTCCACCGGGGGCCCGGACTCGTTCCGCGGCCCCCACGCTGCCCGGTCGTCAAGCCCGCATCAATCACACTCCCCCTTTCTATACGTAGGCGTATATCAGCGGTACTCTCGACATATACGCCGCCGTACACATGGAGGTCCCCGCTATGCGACTACCCGAATCGGCCCACACCGACCAGCCCTGGCGCATCCACGAGATCGCCCCCGACTTCGACGTCGAGGACATCTGGCAGTTCCGCACCCCCGGCGCGGGCCCCGACGACTTCCCCGCCCTACTCGCCGCCCTCCAGGCCGAACGCGCCTCCGAGTCCACCGGCATCAGCGGCCTGCTGTTCAAGATCCGCTGGAAGCTGGGCGAACTGTTCGGCTGGGACCGCGAAGAGGCAGGCACCGGCACCCGCGTCCCGTCTCTGCGCGAGCGTCTGCCCGCCGACCTGCGCGACACCGACATCCCCGCCGAAGACGGCCCACTCACCGCCCTCTATGTCCTCGACAACGAATACGCCGCCGAAATCGCCAACGGCACGATGCACGGCATCATGCACCTGGGCTGGGTCCCCGACACCACCGGCTACCACCTACAAATGGCGGTCCTGGTGAAGCCCAACGGTCGATTCGGCCGCCTCTACATGGCCCTGATCAAGCCCTTCCGCTACGGCATCGTCTACCCGGCGATGACCCGCAGCTGGGAACGCAGCTGGAACGACCTCGCCGTGACGCGGTAAGCGCTGTTCCTACGCGCTGAGCGGGGCGGCGGATACTCCGTAGCCGAGGTTGGTGAGGACTTCGCTGGTGGCCTTGGCGAAGTTCAAGGTGATGAAGTGGAGGCAGGGGGCGCCTTCTTCGGTGAGGCGCTGGGCCATTTCGGTGGCGATCTGGATGCCTTCGGCGCGGACGGCGGCACGGTCTTCCTCCGGGCCGGTACCTGCCGCGCGGGTGAGGCGGGCTACCACGTCGGCGGGGACGGGGCGGCCGCTGAGTTCTTCGGCGCGGGCGACCGTGCGCAGGGAGGTGATGGGCATCAGCTCGGGGATGATCGGCTTGGCGCCCTCGATGGGGTCCATGGCGATCACGCGGTCACGCAGACGCAGATAGTGCTCGACGTCGAAGAACATCTGGGTGATCGAATACTCCGCTCCCGCACGGAGTTTCGCCGCCAGGTGGTGGGTGTCGTGGTCGAGGTCGGGCGAGCGGTGGTGGCCCTGGGGGAACGAGGCGACGCCGACGTGGAAGTCGCCGAGATCGCGCACGATGCGGACCAGTTCCTCCGCGTATTCGACACCGCCGGGGTGCTTGGCCCATTCACCCAGCGGGTCACCGGGCGGGTCACCACGCAGAACCAGGACATTGCAGATGCCGGAGTCGGCGTAGGACCCGATCAGGGAGCGCAGTTCGGCGATGCTGTGCCCGACCGCGGTGAGGTGGGCGACCGGGAGCAGAGTGGTTTCCTGC
The DNA here is from genome assembly GCF_042794235.1 of Nocardia sp. NPDC056541. Lineage (NCBI taxonomy): Bacteria > Bacillati > Actinomycetota > Actinomycetes > Mycobacteriales > Nocardiaceae > Nocardia > Nocardia sp. NPDC056541. Next base: position 146,160 of record NZ_JBHTUD010000011.1, on the reverse strand, counting down.
GCGAGCGCACCGGTGATGCGCACGGTGCGGTCGCGGGTGGAACCGCCCGCGCCGTAGGTCATCGACACGAAGGCGGGATGCATGCGTTCGAACTCGCGGACCGCGCGCCACAACCGAGCCTCGCCCGCTTCGTCTCGCGGAGGGTTGAACTCCACGGAGAACGGCACGCCGTTGCCCGAATGGGTGCGCAGACTCTGCACCACCGAGGGGGTGTTCGAGACGATCGACGGCCGCTGGGCGGGTCGATCTGGGGTCGAACTTCCCCGTCCATTGTCGAAATCCACCGGCTCAGTCTAGTGGGAGGCGATGGCGCCCCGGCACCGACTGGGAAACCGGGCGCCGAACACCCAGCAACGCGTCAAGGCCGATGAACGTGCCCGCGGACGGTAGCACCGCGGAAACCCGGATGTGGGCTGCGTCGCAGCGGCCCTGTGCGCCGAGAGCGCGCCCGGTCCGCCCGCGTATCGTTCGGGACAACGCTGGTGACCGCACCACCGAGTGCCCAACCGGTCCCGCTGTTCGCCCACTTCGCCCCTGGAGGCCGCCCTGTCCGCCGGAATCGGTACCCCGCTATCCCGGTCCGCCGCCGACGCTCTGACCTCGGTCGACCTCGTCGCGCTGACCCCGGGCACGCCGGCCTTCGTCGCCGCTGTCGAACAGGTGCTGACCAGCTTCTTCGCCACCCGGCGTGAGATCGTCGAGCCGCTGGGGCCCGTCTTCCTCGACGCCGTCGAGGCGCTCGGACAGTTCGTGGTTCGGGGCGGCAAGCGGACGCGACCGGGATTCGCGTGGACCGGCTGGCTGGGCGCCGGTGGCGATCCCGCCGGGCCGGATGCCGCCGCGGTACTCACCGCCTGTTCGGCACTGGAATTGGTGCAGGCGTGCGCGCTCGTGCACGACGACATCATCGACTCCTCGCGCACTCGGCGCGGGTTCCCGACCGTGCACATCGAGTTCGAGGATCGGCACGCGGCGGCGGGCTGGCCCGGCGACGGCGCCGCCTACGGCTCGGCGGTCGCGATTCTGATCGGCGATCTCGCGCTGGCCTGGGCGGACGATCTGGTGCACGAGGCCGGTTTGAGCCCACGGGCGCTGGCCCGGTTCGCACCGGTGTGGGCGCGGATGCGGACCGAGGTGCTCGGTGGGCAACTCCTCGACATCAACGGCGAGGCGGGCGGCGACGAGTCGGTCGAGGCCGCGTTGCGGATCAACCGGTACAAAACCGCCGCGTACACGATCGAACGGCCGTTGCATCTGGGCGCGGCGCTGGCGGGTGCCGACGAGGCGCTGGTGGACGCGCTGCGGATCTACGGAACCGACGTGGGGATCGCGTTCCAGCTGCGTGACGACCTGCTCGGCGTGTTCGGCGACCCGGCGGTGACCGGAAAGCCGTCGGGCGACGACCTGCGGGAGGGCAAGCGGACCGTGTTGATCGCGGAGGCGCTGCGCCGGGCCGATCCGGCCGCCGCCGCCCTGATCCGGACCGGCCTCGGCACGGACCTCGACGATGCCGCCATCGACCGGCTGCGCACAGTGCTCACCGACCTGGGTGCGGTCGACGAGGTGGAGCGCCGGATCACCGAGCTCACCGACACCGGGCTCGCCGCGATCGCGACCAGTTCCGCGACGCCGGAGGCCAAGCAGTTGCTCCACGCCATGGCACTGGCTGCCACCCGCCGCGCGGCCTGATAGGAAAAGTGTTGTGGGACAAGCGAATCATGTCGTCGTAGTCGGGGCCGGGCTGGCAGGTCTGGCGGCCGCGCTGCACCTACGGGGCGCGGGTCGCGAGGTGACGGTGCTGGAACGGGCCGATCATCCGGGCGGCCGGGTGGGCCGATACCGGTTCGACGACTACGAGATCGACAGCGGCGCAACGGTACTCACCTTGCCGGAAGTGATCGACGACGCGCTGGCCGCCGTCGGGCACACCAGGCAGAGCGTCGGCCTGCGCATCCACCGCCTCGCTCCCGCCTATCACGCACGCTTCGCCGACGGCAGCGACATCCGCGTCTTCGACGACGCCGACCAGATGGCCGCCGAGGTCGAAAGTGCTTGCGGGCCTGCTGAAGCGCGCAACTACCGCCGACTGCGCGACTGGCTCGGCCGCGTCTACGACGCCGAGTTCGACGAGTTCATGAACGCCGATTTCGATTCGCCGCTCGACATGGTGCGCACACCGCGCTCCAGGGCCGCGCTCACCGCACTCGCCAAGCTCGGCGGCTTCGGAAAACTCGGGCCGCGCGTACGGTCCTTTCTGGGCGACGAACGGCTGACCAGGCTGTTCACCTTCCAGGCGCTGTACGCGGGCATGTCGCCGGATGACGCGCTCGCCGTCTACGGCGCGATCCCGAACATGGACACCTGCCTGGGTGTCTACTTCCCCGAAGGCGGAATGCGCGCGATCACGGCGGCGCTCGCCGAGGCGTTCACGGCCGCGGGTGGTCAGCTCGTACTGAATGCCGAGGTCGACGGCATCGACTATCGCCCCGGACGGACACCGAACGGACAGGGACAGAAGGGCGCGGCCCGTGGGCGACGTGCCGAAGCGGTGCGCACCGCCGACGGGCGCGCCTACCCCTGCGACGCGGTGGTCCTCACCGCCGACATCGCGTCACTGCCGACATTCGGCCTGCGCCACCGTCGCGGCCTGCGCGCCTCACCGTCGGCCGTCGTCGCCCACGGCACCATCGCGGCCGAGATCGCCGCGCGCTGGCCCGTGCAGGCCCATCACACCATCGAGTTCGGCGCCGCCTGGGCACAGACCTTCGCCGAGATCGCCGCGCGCAAGGGTCGCGGCCGGCTCATGAGCGATCCGTCGCTGCTGCTCACCCGGCCCGCGCTCACCGACGCCGACCAGTTCGTCGACCGGGCCACCGGGCGCTTCGAACCGCTGTCGGTGCTCGCGCCGTGCCCCAACCTGACCGCCGCCCCGCTCGACTGGGACCGGCTCGCCCCCGCCTACCTGCGCGAGCTGCTCGCGGAACTGGAGCGGCGCGGCTACACCGGCATCGCCGAACATTTCCGCGTCGACCACCTCGACACGCCCGCCACCTGGGCCGCCCAGGGCATGATCGCGGGCACACCGTTCTCCCTCGCCCACGTATTCCGGCAAACCGGGCCCTTCCGGCCACGCAATCTGCCAAGGGGCGTGGACAACGTCGTTCTCGCAGGTTGCGGCACCACTCCGGGGGTGGGTGTGCCCACCACACTGCTGTCCGGCAAGCTGGCGGCGGCACGAATCACCGGCAGCCGGGCACACGCCGGTACCGACCACCGGGTTAGTGTTCCAACTTGAAGCCGTAAACTGACGGCCGACTTATCAGCTCGCGGTTGCGACCGCCGACCATCCGGGGGGACCGACCGAACATGCCGCCCTCCGAGACGACCGTAGGCACCATGGACAACACGCGCACCCTCGAGCGCCAGCGTCACCTACCCGCCGGGAGCGACCCGGGCGTCCGGACCTGGCTGCGCACCGCAGGCGAGTTCGCCAGGAGCCCCGAGGGCCACGCTGCTCTGATGGGTTTCTTCGGCGCCATGATGATCACCTTCGGTGGCTTCGGTGCGGGGGCTGTTCGCAAGCGCGATCCGCTACTCGAAGCGCTGCACCTGTCGTGGCTGCGATTCGGCCACGGATACGTGTTGTCGACGATCGTGATCTGGATCGGCGTGCTGCTGATGATCACGGCGTGGGTCCGGCTGGGTCGCACCACCATCGGCAAGGGCGAATCGACGGTCACGCTCAACGAGTTGCGGGCGATCGTCGGTATCTGGATCACGCCCCTGCTGTTCGCGGCGCCGATGTTCAGCCGTGACTCCTACTCCTACCTCGCCCAGGGTGCCCTGTTGCGTGACGGTTTCGACCCCTATCAGGTGGGTCCCGTCGCCAATCCCGGCGTGCTGCTGGACAACGTGAGCCCGGTCTGGACCACCACCACCGCACCGTACGGCCCCGTCTTCTTGTTGATGGGCCGTGCGATCACCTCGCTCACCGGCGAGAACGTCATCGCCGGGACCATCGCGCTGCGCGTCGTCATGCTGCCCGGACTGGCGCTGATGATGTGGGCGGTGCCGTATCTGACCAAGCATCTGGGCGGAAAGCCGACGGTCGCGCTGTGGCTGGCCGTGCTCAACCCGCTGGTGCTGGTGCACCTGATCGGTGGCGTGCACAACGAGATGCTGATGGTCGGGCTGATGTGCGCGGGCGTCGCGCTCGTGCTCGAACGCCATCATGTGGCCGGCATCGTGGTGGTCGCCATCGGCGTGGCGATCAAGGCGACGGCAGGCGTGGCGCTGCCGTTCCTGGTGTGGATCTGGATTCTGCACGAGAAGGAACGGCGAGCCGCCGAGCGGCGAGCCGCGGTGGATTCCGACGCCGCACTCGCCGAGGAACAGAAACACCCCGACGCTGCCAGACCGTCCGCGGATATGCCGCACCCGCTGTTCGTCTTCGCCAAGATCGCCGGTATCGGCGTCGGCGTGTTCGCGCTGGTGTTCGGCGCGGCGTCGGTGATCGCGGGAGTCGGCTTCGGCTGGGTCACCGCGTTGCAGGGCTCGAACAAGATCATCAATTGGCTGTCGCTGCCGACGATTCTCGCGCACATGGTCACCTGGGTGACCCCGCTCGATTTCAACTCCGTACTGGACGTGACCCGCCTGCTGTGCCAGATCGCCATGGTCGCGCTGCTCGTCGCGACCTGGTGGCGGTTCCGGCACAGTGAGCGCGAGGCCGTGATGGGCATCATCATCGCGTTCGTCGCGATCGTGCTGCTCTCCCCCGCCGCGCTGCCCTGGTACTACTCGTGGCCGCTCGCGCTGGCCGCCGGGTTCGCGATGTCGACCCGCACGTTGATGTGGCTGGTCGGGATCTGCACGTGGCTGATGCTGGTGTTCCAGCCCGACGGGTCGATCGGCCTCTACAACTTCTGGCATGTCGCGCTGGCGACCTTCGCCGCCGTGGTCGCGGCGGTGTCGCTGCGCACCGTGGATCCGCTGCATCTGCGTTCGGCCGGCTCGAAGGCCGTTGCCACGGAATCGGCGCCGCCAGTTCGAGCATGAGCCCTCGCGCGCAGAGGCTTCGACGCGACACCGTGAACGTTTCCGGAGATGCCCGACCGCTGACCAGCGAGCTGGATGCGGCCTACGCGAGTTGCCGGCGGATCGCCGCCGAGCACGGGCGCACCTACTACCTGGCCACCACACTGCTCTCACCGGAACGTCGGCGAGCGGTACACGCGCTGTACGCCTTCGCCCGGATGGTCGACGACATCGTCGATCATGCCGACAACCCCGCGCGCGTCCTCGACCCCCGCGACGGCGCCCGGCACAGCCTGGCCCCGACCCACCTCGTCGCCGGCGGACGCGCCCCTGCGCGGCTCACCACCACCCAGCGGCACGTGCCGAGTGAACCCGCGCAGGTCGTCGACGTCTCCCCCGCCCAGCACCTCGACCTCGTCGAGAAACACCTGCGACTGGCCCTCGAACACGGCGACATCGACAGCACCGACCCGCGCCGCCGCCAGATCGTCACCGCGGCCGCGGACACCATCAGCCGCTACGACATCGCGCACACCCACCTCTGGACATTCCTCGACGCCATGCGCATGGACGTCCCCGGTACGGCCACCCACCGCACCCGCTACGCCACGATGAGCGAGCTCCGCGAGTACATGCGCGGGTCCGCCGCCGCCATCGGCCTGCAGCTACTGCCGGTCCTGGGCACCGTCGTCCCCGTCGCCGAGGCCGAACCGGCCGCCGCTGCCCTCGGCGAGGCCTTCCAGCTCACCAATTTCCTGCGCGATGTCGCCGAAGACCTCGACCGCGACCGCGTCTACCTGCCCACCGACGAGCTGACGGCGTTCGGCGTAGACGAAGCCCACCTGCGCGACTGCCGTCATCGGGGCCACACCGACGCACCGCTGCGGCGTGCGCTGGCCCACCTGATCGCTGTCAACCGCGACATCTACCGGCAAGCCGTCCCCGGCATCGCCCTGCTCGCCCCCCGCGTACGCCCGGCGATCATTACCGCCGCCATCCTCTACGCCGAAATCCTCGACCGCATCGAAGCGGCCGACTACCAGGTCTTCACCACCCGGGCCACGGTCCCCCGCCGTCGCCGGATCCTGGTCGCCGCCAAGGGTTTCACCGGCGGCTAGTTATCGCGGTTCGCTCGCGACGGCCGCTGCCCGCGGCCGCGCGCGATCCGGCGGTGTGACGATCAGAAGGGTTCAGCGTGCGCGCGGCGAACTACCTCGCGGGCCAATTGCCCGTGCAGAGCGTCCACCGGGCGCCCGGGCAGGGAAGGGTCGTCGGTGTAGAGCCAGCCGAGGATGTCCTCGTCGGTGTACTTGGCGTCGCGCATGACGGTGATCACGCCGGGAAGCATGCGGACGATCTCGTCCTCGGAATCGAAGAAGCGGGACGGAATGCCCGCGACGCCGTGCCGGCGGATCGCGAGGATCTGGTGGTCACGCAGCAATTGGTGCACCGAGGTGACCGGGACGCCGAGGATATCGGCCGCCTCGGGAAGCGAGACGATGGTTTCGGTGTCGGGCAGCACGTCGTCGCTGCAGGGGAAGGCACTCACTCCCACAACGGTAGTACGTGTCAGCGCGCACGCATCGTCTGGCATGCCCACACCACCCGGTTACCATCGTGGTGGCCGCACACGGCGGCCGGTTGAATGCCGGAGGACATCACTTGATCGGCCAGATGCTGGAAGGGCGCTATCGCATCGATGCGCCGATCGCTCGCGGCGGGATGTCGATGGTCTTCCGCGGGACCGACACCCGGCTCGATCGCCCCGTCGCGATCAAGGTGATGGACCCGAAGTTCGCCGCTGACCCGCAGTTCCTCAGCCGTTTCGAGTTCGAGGCCCGGGCGGTGGCCAAGCTCAAGCATCCGTCGCTGGTCGCCGTGTACGACCAGGGCGTCGATGGCGAATACCCGTTCCTGATCATGGAACTGGTCGAGGGCGGCACGCTGCGCGAGCTGCTGCGCGAACGCGGGCCGATGCCGCCGCACGCCGTGCGCGCCGTGGCCGAGCCGGTGCTGCGCGCGATCGGCACCGCCCACGACGCGGGCCTGGTGCACCGCGATGTGAAGCCGGAGAACGTGCTGATCTCCGACGCGGGCGAGGTGAAGATCGCCGACTTCGGCCTGGTCCGCGCCGTGGCCGCGGCCAACACCACCTCCGCGAGCGTGATCCTCGGCACCGCCGCCTACCTGTCCCCCGAGCAGGTCACCACCGGTACCGCCGATGCCCGCAGCGATGTGTACTCCTTCGGCGTCCTGATCTTCGAACTGCTCACCGGGCGGGTGCCGTTCACCGGCGACAACTCGCTGTCGGTGGCGTATCAGCGGGTCGAGAACGATGTGCCCGCCCCGAGCAACTTCATCGGTGGCGTACCGCCCGAATTCGACGCGTTGGTCGCCAAGGCCACCTCCCGCGACCCCGCGCAGCGCTTCGCCGACGCCAACGAGATGGCGGCGAAACTGCAGACGATCGCGATGGAACTGAATCTGCCGCCCTACCGGGTGCCCGCACCGCGCGATTCGGCCGAACATCTCAGCGAGAGCTATCAGACCGGCGCCGCGCATCATCCCGGCGAGCGCCCGGCAACCCCGCCGCCGATGGCCGCGCACCATTCCCCCGCGCCCGAACCACACCACACCCGGGTGGTCACCGCACCGCGCCCGCGCCCGGAGGAGTACGCCCCCGCACCGGCGGCGAGCGCGTTCGGCGGTGGCGACGATCATTCGCGCCGAACAGGTTTGGTGTGGGTGGGCATCGTCACCGCGCTGACCCTGCTGGTCGGTATCGGCGGCTGGTGGCTCGGCGTCGGTCGCTACACCGCGGTGCCGCCGATCGCGGGCATGGACTCCCAGCGGGCCGTCGCGGTCCTGCAGGAAGCCGGTTTCGAGACGGAGTTGCGGCAGAAGGCCTCCGACACGGTGCCGGTGGGCGGGGTCGTCGGCTCCGAGCCGTCGGCCGGGTCGCGGGTGACCAAGAGTTCCACGGTCGCGGTGCTGATCTCCAACGGAAAGCCGCGGGTGCCCGATATCAAGCCCGGCGACCAGCTCGCCGCCACCAACCAGGCGATCCGCGATGCCGGTTTGCAGCCGATCGACAGCGGCGAGGCGGCCAGTACCGCGCCGAAGGGTTCGCTGGCCAAGGTGGAGCCGGCGCCCGGCACGATCCTGCCGATGGGCGCGCAAGTGAAGGTGTACCGCAGCAAGGGTTCCCAGCCTGTCAACGTGCCCGACGTCCGGGGCAAGACCGCCGAGGAGGCTGCCGCCGCGCTGACCACCGCGGGCCTGGTCGTTCGCGACACGCGCGTGCAGTTCGACAAGAGTGTCGAAGGCGACAAGGCGATCGCGACCGAGCCCGCCGTCGGCACCACCCTGCAATCGGGCGACACCGTGACGCTGATCGTGTCGAACGCGGTGAAGGTCCCCAATGTGATGGGTCAAAGCGTCGGCAACGCCCGCTCCAAACTGCAACAGCTCGGCCTGCGGGTAGAGGTCAAATCCCTCACCGACTCGGACAGTTCCCTGGTCATCGGCCAGGTTCCCGGCTTCAACTCGAATGTGGAGGCGGGCAGCGTCGTAACGCTCACCGCCCTGCCTTGAAGGGGCAAGGATCCCGAGAAGGACAAAGAAAAACCCGGGCGCGGTCCCCGCTGACCGCCCCGGGCTCGTCCCGCTGATTCAGCGCAGCATTTCCGCGACCAGGAACGACAGTTCCAGGGATTGCTGGGTGTTCAGGCGGGGATCGCAGGCCGTTTCGTAGCGGCCGCCCAGGTCGAGATCGGAGATGTCCTGGGCGCCGCCGAGGCACTCGGTGACGTTCTCGCCGGTCAGCTCGATGTGCAGGCCGCCGGGGTGGGTGCCGAGGGCGTGGTGCACCTCGAAGAAGCCCTGGACCTCGTCGACGATGCGGTCGAAGTGGCGGGTCTTGAAACCGGTGGACGACTCGTGGGTGTTGCCGTGCATGGGGTCGCACTGCCAGATGACCTGGTGGCCGGTGGCCTGCACCTTCTCGATGATCGGGGGCAGCACATCACGCACCTTGCCGTTGCCCATGCGGGCGACCAGGGTGAGCCGGCCGGGCTCGTTGTTCGGGTCGAGCCGCTCGACGTATTCCACGGCCAGTTCCGGCGTGGTGGTGGGCCCGATCTTGAGCCCGATCGGGTTCGCGAGGAGTTCGGCCAGCGCGATGTGGGCGCCGTCGAGCTGACGGGTACGCTCGCCGATCCACAGGAAGTGCGCGGACAGGTCGTAGAGCAGCGGTTCGCCGGTCTCGGACTCGCTCAGCCGCAGCATCGCGCGCTCGTAGTCGAGGACGAGCGCCTCGTGCGAGGCGTAGATACGCGCGGTCTTCAGGCTCGGGTCGTTGACCTGACAGGCGGCCATGAAGCGCAGACCGCGGTCGATCTCCTCGGCGAGGGTCTCGTAGCGCGCGCCCGCGGGCGACTGGGCGACGAAGTCACGGTTCCAGTCGTGCAGGCGGTGCAGGTCGGCGGTGCCCGCGCTGGTCAGGGCGCGAACCAGGTTCATCGCGGCGCTGGCGTTGGCGTAGGCACGGACCAGACGCGACGGGTCGTGACGACGCAGGGCCTCGTCGGCGACGAGCGAGTTCACCATGTCGCCGCGGTAGGACTTCAGACCCAGCGCGTCGGTGTCGGACGAACGCGGCTTGGCGTACTGGCCCGCGATCCGTGCCACCTTCACCACCGGCATACTCGCGCCGTAGGTGAGTACCACGGCCATCTGCAGCAGCGTGCGGATATTGCCGCGGATGTGGGGCTCGGTGTTGTCGGCGAAGGTCTCCGCGCAGTCACCGCCCTGCATGAGGAACGCCTCACCGCGCGCGACAGCGGCCAGCTGCGCCTTGAGGTCCTCCACCTCGGCGGGCAGGCAGATCGGTGGCACGCTCTCCAGCACGGTGCGCATGGTGGCGGCCTCGTCGGCGTCCCAGGACGGCTGCTGCAGAGCGGGCCGGGCCAGCGCGGCATCGAGGCGACCACGCAGCTCTTCGGGCAGCGGCGGCAGTTCCGGCAAACGGTCAATGGGTACGTCGACGGTCCAGGTCACCAGATCAGAATACGACCCGCGCGTCCGAGCGACTATCCGGCGTACCCGCGAAGCCACCGCCGACCCGTGCGAAACACGCACAGGGCGCCCACATAGGGTTTCGTCGACCCGTCGTGGGGTCCATCGCCCGGCGCGCCGGAGCCCCACGAGCAACCCACCGGCACGAAGAGGCGATCTCCCTGCGATATTTCTACGATTCGGAATTCATCGAGGATGGGGTGACGATCGACCTGATCTCGATCGGCGTCGTCTGTGAGGACGGGCGCGAGTACTACGCGGTCTCCACCGAATTCGATGCGAAGCGGGCCGGGCCGTGGGTGCGCAAGCATGTGCTGCCGAAGCTGCCTGCCGCCGGGTCGCCGCTGTATCGCACCAGGGAACAGATCCGCGACGACCTGTTCAAGTTCTTCCTGCCGCGCCCGAGCGTGCAGCCGGAGCTGTGGGCGTGGGTGTCCGCCTACGACCACGTGGCGCTGTGCCAGCTGTGGGGTGACATGACGGCGCTGCCCAAGGGCATGCCCCGCTACACCAACGAGCTGCGCCAGCACTGGGCCGCGCACGGCAGCCCCGACCTGCCGCCGATCCCGGACGACGCGCACGACGCACTCGCCGACGCCCGCCACAACCTGGCCAAGTTCGAGGCCATCGAGACATACCGGCGCACCCCGCGCCTCTAGGACACAGCGCCTGTCCGGCACAACGAAGGCCCCGAGTCGAATTCGACTCGGGGCCTTCGTTGTTCGCGATGTTCGATCAGTGACCGAACGGCTCACTGTTGTTTGCGATCGCCTGCTGTTCGGCGAGAACGGTGAGCATCCGGTGCTCCTCGTTCTCCTCGATCTCGGCCCAGGACTCGCCCTCGGCCTTGGGATCGGCCTTGAGGAAGCTACCGGTGCCGGGCTTGCCCGCCGAACCGAGCTTGTTCATCTTCTTGGGCACCGGGGCGCCCTGGTATTCCAGCGGGATGGCGTGGCCGTGTGCGTCGACCCCGCCCAGCGGCTGGTGCACCTCGATGTACTCGCCGTGCGGCAGACGCTTGATCACACCGGTCTCGATACCGTGCTCGAGCACCGCCCGGTCACTGCGCTGCAGACCGATGCAGAACCGGTAGGTCACGAAGTACGCGATCGGCGGCAGCAGCAGCACGCCGATACGACCGATCCAGGTGGTCGCGTTCAGCGAGATGTCGAACTTCAGCGCGATGATGTCGTTGACACACGAGAGCGTGAGCACCACGTAGAACGCGATCGCCATGGCACCGATCGCGGTACGCACCGGCACGTCGCGCGGACGCTGGAGCAGGTTGTGATGCGCCGAGTGGTCGTTGGTGAGGCGCTTCTCGATCCACGGGTAGGCGATCAGCAGCGTGAACACCAGGCCCATGATGAGCGCGACCCAGACCACGGCCGGGACCGTGTAGCGACCGAGGTAGAGCTCCCACGGCGGCATCAGACGCGCCAAACCGTCGGTCCACATCATGTAGAAGTCGGGCTGTGAACCCGCCGAGACCTGAGAGGGGTTGTACGGGCCCAGGTTCCAGATCGGGTTGATCTGCAGGACACCGCCCATGATGCCGACGATGCCGAGGGTGAACGCGAAGAACGCACCCTGGTCGGCGGCGAACACCGGGATGATGCGCGCGCCGACGACGTTGTGCTCGGTGCGGGCCGGTCCGGGGAACTGGGTGTGCTTCTGGTACCAGACCAGGGCGACGTGCGCGCCGATCAACGCCAGGATGATGCCGGGCAGCAGCAGCACGTGCGCGATGTAGAGGCGCGGGATGATGATGTCGCCGGGGAAGTCGCCGCCGAACATCAGCCAGTGCATCCAGGTACCGATAACCGGCAGGCTCATGGTGATACCGCCGAACGCGGCACGCAGGCCGGTGCCCGAGAGCAGATCGTCGGGCAGCGAGTAGCCGAAGAAGCCTTCGAACATCGCCAGGATCAGCAGCAGCGAGCCGATCACCCAGTTCGCCTCACGCGGCTTGCGGAACGCGCCGGTGAAGAAGATGCGGAACAGGTGGATGATGATCGATGCCGCGAACAGCAGGGCCGCCCAGTGGTGGATCTGCCGGACGAACAGACCGCCGCGCACCTCGAAGGAGATGTTCAGCGCGGTCTCGTAGGCCCGCGACATGCCGACGCCGCGCAGCGGCTGGTAGGCGCCGTCGTAGACCACGTGGGTCATCGACGGGTCGAAGAACAGCGTCAGGTACACACCCGACAGCAGCAGGATGATGAACGCGTAGAGCGCGATCTCACCCAGCAGGAACGACCAGTGGGTCGGGAAGACCTTGTTGATCGAACGCTTCATGAACGCGGCGGCGCGGTACCGCTCGTCCATCTCATTTGCCTGATTGGCCACAACGCTCATGAACGACGCTCCCAGAAGGCCGGGCCGAGCGGCTCGATGAAGTCGCCCGCGGCGACCAAATAGCCCTCGGAGTTGACGGTGATCGGCAGCTGAGGCAGTGCGCGGGCGGCAGGACCGAAGACCGGCTTTGCCCACTCGGTCGCGAGGAACTGCGACTGGTGGCAGGGGCACAGGATCCGGTTGGTCTGCTGCTCGAACAGCGAGGTGGGGCAGCCGAGGTGGGTGCAGATCTTCGAGTAGGCGAAGTAGTCGCCGAAGTTGAAGCTCTCCTGGCCCTTGCGCTTGATCGCCTTCTCGGCGTCTTCGGTGCGCAACCGGATCATCATGACCGCGTTGCGGATACCGCGCAGCGACTCGAGCGTGGCGTGCTCATCGCCGCGCCACTTCTCTTTCCACGGGAACACGGTTTCCATCGAGCCGGCGTCCAGATCTTCGGGACGCACCAGCACGATGTCGCCGGGGCGACCGGTGTCGCGGCGGATGTAGACGGTCTCGCCCGGGTAGTCCGGGGTCCAGCCCGAGACCCACAGCGGCGACTTGTCGCCCTTGGCCCACGGGTTCTTCACCATGCCGCCGACGAACACCAGCAGTGCGCCGATACCGAGCACACCGACACCGGCGCCCGCGGTACCGAGCATCATCTTGCGACGACCGAGGGTGGAGGTGTCGAGCGCGTCCTGCAGCTCGGCCGCCAGGGTGCGCCGCTCGACCTCGTCGGAGGGGCCGTCGTGGCGCTGCTGGATCGAGATCTCGGCGGGGATGAACCGCTTGCGGATCAGCACCACGGCGACACCGATGACCAGCACCGAGATGCCGAAGGTCAGGCCGACGAGCGGGGTGAACAGCGAGTAGGCGCTGTGGCCCTCGTCGCCGTAGCCCTTCCACTCCCACGGCCAGAACAGGAAGACACCGATGAGCGCGGCGGCGGCGAGGCCGGAGATGGCGAACCAGAACGTGACCGCACGTTCGGCGCGCTTCTCGGCCTTGGTGCCCGGCACCGGCCACCGCTCGTTGCGGTAGACGACATCGACGTCGTCGCGATTGGTGCCGAGCTCGACCAGCTCGTCACGCGACATCGCGTCCAGTTCGTCTTCGGTGGGTTCGCGACCCATGTCGCTGTGCTCCTGTCCACTCATGGCTGCATCCAATTCGTCATGCTCGGGCACGCCGCGTGGTTACGCTGCGCTGCCGCCTCCGCGCACTGACCGATCATGACCGCGATCCGATCCACATCGCGGCGCCGACCACGGCGGTGATGCCGATGACCCAGATCGCCAAACCTTCGGTCGCCGGACCGAACCCGCCGAGATCCCAGCCGCCGGGCGACTTCTCCTCGGCGGAGTTCTTGACGTAGGCGACGATGTCGCGCTTCTCCTCCGACGTCAGCTGCCGGTCGGAGAACTTGGGCATGTTCTGCGGGCCGGTGACCATCGCCTGGTAGATCTGCTGCTCACTGGCCTCGGCCAGCGGCGGCGCGAACTTACCGCCGGAGAGCGCGCCACCGCGACCGGTGAAGTTGTGGCAGGAGGCGCAGTTCATGCGGAACAGCTCCGAGCCACGGGCGATGTCGTCGCCGCGCAGCGACTCCTGGGCGATCTCACCGTTGGCGTCGCGGATCACCGAGGGGCCACCGCCGTTGGCGGCGACGTAGGCGCCGAGCGCGTCGGTCTGGTGCGCGTCGAACTTCTCCGGCTTGCGCAGCGCCTGGGCGCCGTTGGCGGCCATCGGCATGCGGCCGGAGGAGACCTGGAAGTAGACCGCGGCCTCGCCGACGCCGATCAGGCTCGGACCACGGTCGGCGACACCCTGCAGGTTCGCGCCGTGGCACGTGATGCAGGAGGTGTCGTAGAGCTGCTTGCCCTCGCGGATGAGCGCGGACTGGTCCTCGTGCGCGGTCGCGACCTGCGCCTGCGGGGTGAGCGCGGTCGCCAGGAAGCCGGCTCCGACCAAGCCGATCATCAGCGCGAGAGCACCCGCGATACGACGACGGGCGCGGCGCTGCTTACGCGCCTTGGCGGCCTGTGCGTCCTGCCCGGCGCCGGGGCCGGCGGGCTCTGGGGCCGACGGGGGAGATGAACTCATCTGTGTCCCTTTGGAGTAGACGGAACCGACTTGTGCAAATGCTGTGCGCGCCGCGCGCTATCGGACGAAGTAGATCGTGGCGAACAGCCCGATCCAGACGATGTCGACGAAGTGCCAGTAGTAGGACACCACGATCGCGGCGGTGGCCTGGGCGGGGGTGAACTTGCTCAGCGTGGTGCGGACGAGCAGGAACACGAACGCGATCAGACCGCCGATCACGTGCAGACCGTGGAAGCCGGTGGTGATGTAGAAAACCGAGCCGTACGAGCTGCCGGCGATCGAAGTTCCCTCCTCCACCAGGTGGTAGTACTCGTAGCCCTGCCCGGCGACGAAGAACGCGCCCATCAGCAGGGTGATGCTGTACCAGCGACGAAGGCCGAACACGTCGCCCTTCTCCGCCGCGAACACACCCATCTGGCAGGTGAACGAGGACGCGATCAGCACGGCCGTCACCGGAATCGCAAGCTTCATGTTCAGCTCGGTCGGCTCCGGGGGCCAGTTCCCGTGCGCCTGCGCGCGAGCAACGAAGTACATGGCGAACAGCCCGGCGAAGAACATCAGCTCGCTCGACAGCCAGATGATGGTTCCGACGCTGACCATGTTGGGCCGGTTCAGCGAATGCACACGCTGAGTAATGGCCGATCCTGGGGTGCCTACTGCGGTCGTCACGGGGTAAGTATGACTCTTCGTAGTACGACACATGTACCCGGGTACGAAAGTTTGTGGCGCCAGTCGGAAAACCCACGCACAGAGGGGGTCTACGACTTCCGTCGGCGTGTTGGCGACGACCGCGCGACAACTCATTGTGACAGCGTTGGATGTGGATAGGCTGAGACGAGGAGGCGGCGATGGTCGTGGTGCGGATGTGGCGGCGGCTGTTCGGTGGGTCGGCGCGGGAGTTGGACCCGGGGCGCGACGATCTTGTGGTGGTCGCGTCGAGTTTCGACGATGTCGAGGCTTGTTCGACCGCGCTGGATCGGGCGAGCGAGCTGGATCGGGAGGCCGATGCGGTGTTGCGCCACCATCTGCGGCTGCCCGCCGGGCAGATCGAGGCCGCGTGCGAGATCGCCGGGTATGACGGATACGAACGCGCCGAGCCCGCCGCGCCGGCCGCGGACCTGGTCCCGATCATCCTGCAGCGGGTGCAACGGCTCGATCCGCTGACCTGCTCGCAGGAACGCTCGCGGATGGCCGGGCTCGCCCAGCGCCACGACGGCGTCGCCGACGGCTGGGACGCGCTGCAACCCCCGCGCACCGCCCCGTAAACTTTGCCCGACGGCGCAAAAGACCTTGCGCCACCTCCGCGCGCCCGATCTACAGTGGCGCAACGGTGTCGTCGAAGGAGAAGCAGAGCAGATGAGCGTGCGCAGCTGGGCCCAGGTGCTCGGAACCCTCGCCGACGGTGGCGACCTGGCCGCGGACGACACCACCTGGGTGATCGACGAGATCTTCACCGACAACGCCACCGCCGCCCAGATCGCGGCGTTCGGCGTCGCCATGAAGATCAAGGGCCCCACGCCGACCGAACTGGCGGGCATGGTGGCCGGGATGCTCGGGCACGCCCGGCTGGTTCACGTCGACGGCGACGCGGTCGATGTCGTCGGCACCGGCGGCGATCGTTCGGGGTCGGTGAACATCTCGACCATGTCCGCGGTGGTCGTGGCCGCGGCCGGGGTCCCCGTGGTCAAGCACGGGAACCGGGCGGCGTCGTCGAAGTCCGGTGGTGCCGATGTGCTCGAAGCGCTGGGTGTGAAGCTCGCGCTCGGACCCGGGTCGGTGGCGCGATCGGTGCGCGAGGCGGGGATCGGGTTCTGTTTCGCGCCGCTGTTCCACTCCGGGCTGCGTTTCGCCGGGGCGGCGCGCAAGGAGATCGGCATTCCGACCGTGTTCAACGTGTTGGGCCCGCTGACCAATCCGGCCCAGCCGCGCGCCGGGCTGATCGGGTGCGCGTTCGCCGATCTCGCGCCCGTGATCGCCGGGGTGTTCGAGGCGCGTGGGTCGAGTGCGCTGGTCGTGCGTGGGCGTGACGGGCTCGACGAGATCACCACTTCGGATCTGACCGACGTGTGGGTGGTCAGTGGTGGGCGGATCCGTCGAACGCTGATCGATCCGACGCGGCTCGGCATCGCGAGGGTGGACCTGGACGACCTGCGTGGCGGGGATGCCGAGGTCAACGCCCAGGTCGCGCGCGATGTCTTCGCGGGGACGGCCGGACCTGTCCGTGACGCGGTGCTGTTGAACTCGGCCGCGGCGATCGTGGCTTACGACCTCTCGCGCGGGGTCGGCGATGTCGATCTCGACCTGGACGCGGCGCTGACCGACGGGCTCGAGCGCGCCGCCGCCGCGGTGGACAGCGGGGCGGCGGCGAAGCTGCTGCAGAGCTGGGCCGAACTCACCAGGACGCTCGACGAGAACTGACCCCGAAGGCTCACTCCCCCAGCGAGAATCCGGCTTCCACGTCGGCGCTGGAATAGGACTTGAACGCGATGTGGGTGGTGGTGCGGACCACGCCGTCCACCTTGTCGATGCCCGCGGTGACCACTTCGGCGATGCGCGCGTGGTCGCGCACGCGCACGATCGCGATCAGGTCCACGTCACCGGCGCAGGAGTACACCTCGGCGACTCCTTCGGTGTCGGCGAGGGCCTGCGCGGTCTCGGGGATGCGAGAGTTCTGCGCCTGGATCATCACGATCGCGGTAATCATGGGATCACTCTAGAACTTCGGGCCGCTCGGTGGCCGCTTTGAACCGACGCATCAGGTCATAGCTCTTCACCCCGGGTGCCGCTTCCACCGAACTGGACACGTCCACGCCATAGGGACGGTGCCGGGCGATCACATCGGCAACGTTGCCGGGGTCCAGGCCGCCCGCCAGCACCACCCGGCCCGGTTGCGCGCGGACCCAATCGGGGAACTCCTCGAACACACCGGAGCCCGCGCTGGCGTCGTAGAAGAAGTATTCGCTGGTCTGACCCGGTTCCGGCGGGTTCGAGGAGCAGAAGGCCAGGTTCGGCAGGTCGGTCCACTCATAGAGCTGCACGACGTCGAACGCGTCCGCTACCTCGGCGACCTCGCTCGCCTCGAGGGCGACGGCGAAGGTGGTGATGCGACCACGCGCGTAGCCGGCGAGCGCGCGTGCCTGTTCGGGGGTGCGGTAGCGCTTGCTCTTCGTCGTCACCATGACGCCGATCGCGGAGTACCCGAGCTCGATCGCCCAGTCGATCTGTTCCTCGGTGGTCAGACCGCACACCTTCACGAACATTCGCCGCTGCTCCTTGTCCTCGGGCCCCGCCACGGTGCGCGGAGTCGTCGTCCATGATCCAGGACGGGTTGTTCTCGCCTGTCTCGGCCGCCCCGGTGTGGCTCGTCAACGTTCGGCCAGATACTCCTCCTGCTCGCTCCTGGTGGTCGCGGCCGTGCGCGCGAGCTGCGCCCAGCCCACCCAGCGCGCCGCACCGTGCAGCGGTTCGTGGTATCCGTCGCTGGTCCGCACGATCCGCGCGCCGGGTTTGGCAAGCCAGCGGGCGATGACGCCGACTTCCTCCGGTGGGGCTCCGCGCAGGGGTGGGATGCGGTCGCCGAGGTCGACGACCGCACCGTCGAGGGAGAACGCCACTTCCGGCGCATTCACCCGATCGGACTCAGCTGCCGACCGCTGGGTCCCGCTACCCGGCGACGCGATGCCCAGGTCGGGGATCACTGTTTCGGCGGCGGCGACGATCTGATCGACAACGGCCATCGGTGGGGTGCCGCGCGCAGCGGTGCCCGCGGCGGCGAGGCGGCCGTAGCGGATGACAGAGAATTCCCAGCCGCCCGCACCGTCGGGGAGGGCGATGATCAGTTCCGCGAGGCGAGCGAGGGCGGCGAGACGCTGGGTGCGGTGCAGTTTCGTGACGACGGTGGCGGTGCGGTCGCGCAAGCGCGCCGCTGCCTCGAAATGCTCTGCGGTGGAATATGTTTCGATTCGATCTATCATCGCGCGGAGCAGGGTGTCGGCGCGGCCGGTGAACAGGTCGCGGACCGCGTCGACGGCGGGAGCGTAGCTCGTGGCGTTGTGGTCAGCGTCGTGGCGTGCGGCGGGACAGCCGCCGACCACCGCGGGCGGGCAGGTGTGTTTCGCCGTGCGGGTGAGGCGGGTGGCGCAGGTTCGGATTCCGGCGAATTCGGCGATCGTGGACGCCACGTCGACGGCGTCGGTCCGGGAATTGAACGGCCCCACCGCAGTCCGGGTCGGGGTGCGCACCGCGGTCAACCGGGGGAATGCCTCCTCGCTCAGGGTGAGCCACCACCCACGCTTGGGGAATTTCGAGCGGCGGTTGTACGGCGGCGCGTGCGCGGCGAGCAACCGCAGCTCGCGCACCCCGGCTTCGAGGCCGTGCGCGCACACCACATGGTCGACCCGAATCGCCAGTGCCACCATCTCTTTCATCCGGCCGCGGGTCTCCGAACCGGTGAAGTAGTTGCGGACGCGACGGCGCAGATTCACCGCAGTCCCTATATAGAGGACTTCGCCCGACGGTCCGCGGAAGAGATAGACGCCGGGCGCGGCAGGCAGATCGGTCGCGAAAGTGCGCTTGGCGCGCTGGGTTCCGGTGACGCCGGGCAGGTAGTCGAGCAGCTCGGTCAAGCTGTGTACGCCCTGATTGCCGACCCGGCCGATCAACGCGTGCAGCACGTCGACGGTGGCGCGGGCGTCGTCGAGCGCGCGGTGCGTCGGTGTCGTCGACGCACCGAGGAGCTGTGCCAGCACCCCGAGTCGTGCCGACGGGGCCTCGTCACGCGTGAGCACCCGCCGCGCCAGCTTCACGGTGCACAACACCTGCGGATTGGGCCACGCGATGTCCTGACGCGCCGCGGCCGCTTTGAGAAACGCGGTGTCGAACCGCGCGTTGTGCGCCACCAGCACTGCCCCGGCGGCGAACTCGAAGAACCCCGGCAGCACCCCCTCGATCCGCGGCGCCTCGTACACCATCGCCGTGGTGATCCCGGTGATCTGCACGATGGCGGGCGGAATCGCGTACCCCGGATTCACCAGGGTCGCGAACTCCCCCAGCACCTCACCGCCGCGCACCTTCACCGCCCCGATCTCGG
Organism: Nocardia sp. NPDC056541; assembly: GCF_042794235.1. Classification (NCBI taxonomy): domain Bacteria; kingdom Bacillati; phylum Actinomycetota; class Actinomycetes; order Mycobacteriales; family Nocardiaceae; genus Nocardia; species Nocardia sp. NPDC056541. Next base: position 126,518 of record NZ_JBHTUD010000011.1, on the reverse strand, counting down.
TGATCGCGTCCCGATCAGCGCTGGTCCCGGTCGTTTCGAGGTCGACGACGACGAAAGTGGTGGCATACAGCGGAGTATCGAGCTCATCGAAGGCCAACTGCCGGGCGGCAGCCGGGAGCGGAGCGGGATCGGGCACGGCGAGCAGCGTAGGACGGGGGTCCGACAAGCTCGGCCCGAACTCGATGACCGCCCAGCCGATCGGGCGCACCTCCCCCGAGCGCATCGAGTCGGCCATGGCCAGTAGATGTCGGAGAGGACCGCCCAGCGACCCGTCCCGCGACCCGGCACAACCCGGGGCCGTGATCTTCGGAGCCGACAATTCGGCGCGAGACTTTCGTTCTGATGCGAACAAAATGCCCAAGATCAAACTGATTTGTGACCGGGCTCACATTATTATCGAATTCACATGAGTTCATCAGATTTCAATGGGTAATCGGCCTTACCGCTCTGCGCGCGCCGCAGCTTACGGCGCGCCGCCCGTGAGGCGAACCGTCCGACACGCAGGCAAACCATGCTCCAAGCCTGCGCGACCTGCGGATTTACCGATTCTGGGCACGAAAATCGCCGCGCGAGCCCTATTGGCGACGCGCCGGTAGCACCCGGAAATCTCGATCGCCGCGACCTGGCGTTATCGTTTCGTGATCGGGTGTGACTCAGCTCGCACACATTCTTCGGTGATATCAGCCGAAACCCCCCTTGGACCGATGTCCGACTTTACAAACCCCCGTGATGTCTTCGTAACCTTTTTGAGACCTCACGGAGTCCCGCCGATCGGAAACGGTCAGCGAGACGAAGCCCGCCGCGTCAAACGGACACGGCGTCGTGGGGCAGATTGGAAGTTCCGCATCATGGCGAACAACACCGTCAAGCGTCAGGCGCAGCGTGCCGTTGCCGTCGGAGCCGTCGGCGCTGCCACCATCGGCGCGTTCCTCCTGCCGGCCGCCCCGGCATCGGCCACCCCGGTGACCGTGCCCGGCATCGGCACTTTCGAGGTTCCGAACGAGATTCCGCTGCCCCAGGGCGTCCCCGGCATCGAGATCCCGGCCGCGCCGCAGGTTTTCACCGCACCGCGCGCCACCGCCGCCGACATCGCCCTCGATGCCGCGCTGAGCAAGATCGGCTCGCCCTACGTCTACGGCGCCGCGGGCCCGAACGCCTTCGACTGCTCGGGTCTGGTCCAGTGGGCCTACGCCCAGGCCGGCATGGACATTCCGCGCACCAGCGACGCCCAGCTGGGCGCCGGCACCCCGGTCTCCATCGATGCCCTGCAGCCCGGCGACATGGTGTCGTTCTACGGCGGCGGCCACTCCGGCCTGTACGCCGGTGACGGCAATGTCGTGCACGCCTCCACCGCGGGCACCCCCGTTCAGATCGCGTCGCTGTCGTCGATGCCGTTCGCGGGTGCTCGACGCTTCTGATCGAATGCCGCATGATGCGCAGTTCGCGGGGAAGTGCGCACCGTCACGGCACTGATCGTCCGGGTACGTGCGCCGTCCACTGGGTTGGACGGCGCACGTACCTTTACTGGACACGACTGCATACAGTTCCGTAACCTGATCGAGACCTTCTCGGCTGACGAGGAGATCGCGCTCAGGTAGTGCGCTGTATCGGCGGACAACGAGAGAACGGGGCACGGGCCACTGTGACTGCACACCACCGGAATTCGCACGCCACGCGTGGTTTCGCCGGAGCCCTTTCCGCCGCGATCCTGGTGTGCGCGATCTACACCGCCGGCCCCTCCGGTGCCGACCCCGTGGCCATGCCGACCACCGCGACCGACGCGATCTCGCGCATGGTCGACCTCTCTCGCCAGTCCGAGCAACTCAACCAGCTCGCGCTCACCGCGCAAGGCGATCTCGACGCCAAGCTCGCGCTGCAACGCGAAGCCGACGACAAGGTCGCCGCCACCTCCGCGGTCGTCGAGGCCGCCCGCGCCGAAGTGCGCAGGTTCCAGCCGATGATCGACCGCACCGCCGTGGCCGCCTATACCGGCGTACGCACCAACAGCATGTTCGCCGTGCTGTCGAGCGGTTCACCGCAGCAGTTGCTGGACAAGATGTCGACGCTGGACGTGCTCGCCCAGCAGACCACCGACACGGTCCGCCAGTTCAAGCAGGCCGCCGACGCCGCCACCGCGGCCGACGCCGTCGCCCGCACCGCCGCCGAGGCGGCGCACGCCGCGACCACCGCCGCCGACGCGGTGCGCGCCGATGTCGAACGCAAACGCCAGGACCTCGCCGCCTCGACCACCTCGGTGGTCGAGGCGTGGAGCCAGCTCTCGGCGCGCGACAAGTCGACGCTGGCCGGTTCACCGTTCCCCCCTGGCTTCGACCGTGATTCGCTGCTCGCGGGCCTGGTCCCCGGCAGCGGCACCAGCGCGCTGGCCGCCGCCCTCACCCGCGTCGGCGATCCGTATGTCTGGGGCGCCACCGGGCCCGATCAGTTCGACTGCTCCGGTCTCGTGCAGTGGGCGTTCAAGCAGGTCGGCAAGAACGTGCCGCGCACCAGTTCCCAGCAGGCGGGCTACGGCACGCCGGTGTCCAAGGACGAACTGCTGCCCGGCGACGTGATCCTGTTCTATCCCGACATCACCCACGTCGGCATCTACGCGGGCAACGGAATGATGGTGCACGCCTCCACGTTCGGCGTGCCGGTCGCTGTCGCGCCGATCAACACCACCCCGTACCACTCGGCCCGGCGATACTGAGCAAGACCGGTGACCGATCCGTCCCCCCGCTCGGGCCTGCGTTCGTGGTTCTCGTCGAACGGCCGCCTGGAATTCTGCATCACGCTCGCCTCGGTCACACTGCTGACCGGGGCGTGCGTGGCACTGATCCTGGTGCCGCGCAACGCGGGTCCGTTGCAGCTGGCCACCGACGAGGCCGAAGTACTCGACACCTCCGAGGGCATCGACAATCCGCGCTTGAGTCCGGTGCGCCGCGAGCTGCAACCCTATGGCCCGATCCTGGTGCGTGAAGTCGCCGACGGTGCCGCGGCCCCGGCGCTGCTGGTGGCCCACCCCAGCCATCGCGCCGATCTCGATGTCCTCGAACAACAGCTGGGCCGAGCCATTTCGGATGTGAGCGCGGTGTGGGGCACCGAGTGGAATCGCGCGCCCGTGGTGGTCGTGGCGAGCACTCCAGCCGAATTCACCGCGCTGACCAGGTCCGCGGGCGCCACCGGCGCCGACGTGGCCGCCGTGTCGCTCACCGGGTCCTACACCCCGGGCACCCAGCCCACCGACCAGCGCATCGTGTTCAACCCCGACGCCCGCAGGCGGGTCGGCAACGAGGGCATGGCCACGCTGCTGCGCCACGAACTCACCCACCTCGCCACCCGAGCCGACACCGCCGACGGCGCACCGCTGTGGATGCTGGAGGGCTTCGCGGAGTACGTCGCTCAGCGCGATCAGCAGACCACCTTCTCCCAGATCGCGCCCACGCTGACCACCCGGTTGCGCGGCGGCGCCCTACCCACCGAACTCGTCGCCGATACCGATTTCACCGGTGTCGACGCGGCCTACGCCTACGAAAGCGCGTGGAGCACCTGCGCCTTCCTCGCCGACCGCTACGGCACCGCCGCCCTCACCACCTTGTACAAGCGCCTGGCCACCGGCCCGCAATCCCCCGCGGCCCAGGATGCGGCGTTCACCGCCGTGCTCGGGGCCTCGCGCGCCGAGTTGCTGGACGGGTGGCGGGCCTGGTTGCGCGGCCGCGCCGCATGACGGGCGCAGGCGCGGGTACGCCCGACCACGTCCGCCCACCCGTCAGCCGACCGATTAGGTTGTTCTCTTATGGCCCGAACTCTGCTGGTTACCAACGATTTCCCGCCTCGGCCGGGCGGAATCCAGTCGTATCTGCAGGCGCTGTCGAATCAGCTGCCGCCCGAGGACCTGGTGGTGTACGCCCCGCGCTGGCGCGGTGACAGCCACGAGAAGTTCGACGCCGCGCAGAAGTTCCAGGTGGTGCGTCATCCGACGACACTGATGTTGCCGACCCCCGCGGTCATCAAGCGGGCGAGTGCGCTGCTGCGCGAACACGGCTGCGACACCGTGTGGTTCGGCGCGGCCGCTCCCCTGGCGGCGATGGCGCCGATGCTGCGGCGCGCGGGCGCGGAGCGCATCCTGGCCAGTACCCACGGTCACGAGGTCGGCTGGTCGATGCTGCCCGGTTCGCGCCAGGTGCTGCGATCGATCGGCGAGCACACCGATGTGGTGACCTACGTCAGCAAGTACACCCGCGGCCGTTTCGCCTCGGCCTTCGGTCCGCGCGCGGCCCTCGAACATCTGCCGCCGGGCGTCGACCCCACCGAGTTCCGGCCCGACCCGGCCGCCCGGGAGGAGCTGCGCGCCCGCTACGGCCTCGGCGAGCGCCCGACGGTGCTGTGCCTGTCGCGGCTGGTCCCGCGTAAGGGCCAGGACATGCTGATCGTGGCGATGAGCGAGATCCGCGAGCGCGTCGACGGCGCGGTGCTGGTGATCGCCGGCGGTGGACCGTACGAGACGCGCCTGCGCGCGCTGGCCGAGGCGCTCGGCGTGCAGGACAGTGTGGTGTTCACCGGGCGGGTGCCCTCCGGCGAGCTGGCCGCCCATCACACGATCGCCGATGTGTTCGCGATGCCGTGCCGTACACGCGGGGCGGGCCTGGACGTCGAGGGGCTCGGGATCGTCTTCCTCGAGGCGTCGGCGACCGGGGTCCCGGTCGTAGCGGGTGACTCCGGCGGCGCCCCCGAGACGGTGCGCGAGGGCGAGACCGGCATCGTGGTGCACGGCCGGTCGGTCCCGCAGATCAGCGATGCCATCGTCGAGCTGCTCACCGACCGGGACAAGGCGGCCGAGATGGGCGCCGCGGGCCGGGCCTGGGTGGAGCGGAACTGGCATTGGGACCGTCAGGGCGCCCGGTTGCGGGAACTGCTGCGGTGACACCTTGGCCGGGCCCGATGTGGCGTCCACTACGCTCAGCCGGGTGAGCAGTATCCAGGTCGCAGATCAGACCTTCCTCGCCGCACCCGGCACCGCGATCGCCGAGGTGCTCAGCGCCGCGAACAACTGGCGCCGCTGGTGGCCCGACCTGCGCCTCGATGTGCGCGAGGATCGCGGCGACAAAGGCATCCGCTGGACGGTGGCAGGCGCGCTGACCGGCACCATGGAGGTATGGCTCGAGGCCGTCCCCGAGGGCGCCATCCTGCACTACTTCCTGCACGCCGAGCCCACCACGGCCGCATCGAAGCCGCCGCGCGCGCTGGCCGCGGCCAATCGCGCCCGCCGGGTCGCGGGCCGCAACATGGCCTTCGAACTCAAAGCACGACTAGAAGCCGGTCGCCCCGCGGGCGTCGCGCCCGCGATCCCCGCCGCCCCCTGACAGGCATCGTTCCCAGACAGAAATGAGGGCTTGGCTGCCATGGCCGACCGGACTCAGAGATCGATTCTCATCGACGCACCGTCGCAGCAGGTGATGGCCGTTATCGCGGATCTGGAGTCCTATCCGGAGTGGGTGGCCGCCGCGAAGTCGGTCGAAGTCGTCGATCGCGATGCCGAAGGGCGTGCGGCCACCGCACGGTTCGTGCTCGATGCCGGCGTCGTCAAGGACACCTACGTGCTGTCCTACACCTGGCGCGCCGACGGCAAAGCGGTGAGCTGGCGGCTGCTCGAAGGTGACCTGCAGAAGGCCCAGGACGGCAGCTACGAACTCCGGGACCGGCCGGGGGGTGGCACCGAGGTGGTCTACGAACTCACCGTCGACCTGAACATCCCGATGATCGGCATGTTCAAACGCAAAGCCGAGAAGGTCATCACCGACACCGCGCTCAACGAGCTCAAGAAGCGGGTCGAAGGCTGAGCGCCCCGGGCGGTACCCGCGTCGAACTGTTCGTCGGCAAGGGTGGTGTCGGGAAGACGACGCTGGCCTGCGCGACGAGCATGACCTATGCCCGCTCGGGTCAGCGTGTGCTGATCGCCTCGCTGGATCAGGCCCATTCGCTCGGTGACGCGCTCGGTTTCCGTTTCCCGCACGATCCTGGCACCGTCGCCGGGGTGGCCCGGGTGGCGCCCGGCATCGAGGTGATCGAGATCGATTCCCTCGCCCTGCTCGAGGACCGTTTCCGCGATGTGGTGGCGATGCTCGCCACAGGCGGCGGCCACGATCACGGCTTCGACCTCGCCGCGCTGGACCCGGCCGAGCTGACCGGGCTGCCCGGTGTGCAGGAACTGCTGATGCTGGTCGAGATCGCCCAGTACGCCGAGGAGAACGACTGGGACGTCATCGTCGTCGATTGCCCGCCCTCGGCCGACATGCTGCGCATCGTCACCGCCCCCGACACCATGCTCAACTATCTCGAACGCCTCTGGCCCCGGCATGCGCGCACGATGAGCGCGATCGGACTGGATCTCCGCAAGGCGGTGCTCGCGGCCGCGGTCGAACGGGTCGTGGTCGCGGTGACCCAGGTCCGCGATCTCCTCGCCGACCGCACCCGCACCAGCGCCCGCCTGATCACCGGCCCCGAACAGGTCGCCGTCGCCGAGGCGCGGCGGGTGCGTTCGGCGGCCGCGTTGCTGGGCCTGCGGATGGACGCGGTGGTGGTGAACAAGGTGCTGGCCCCGGTGCCACCGCCCGGCGACAACGCCCACCCGGCCGTGCACTGGTATCTGAACCGCCGCGCCGAGCAACTCGAGGTGGTGGCCCGGCTGCACGAGCAACTCACCGATGTCCCGATCCTGATCGCCCAGCACGCCGGCGCCGAGCCGGTGGGGGTGAATTCGCTGGCGGCCTTCTCGCATTCGGTCGACACGCTGCCCGCACAACACGCTCAGGGCGCGGATTCGGGCGAACCGATGGTTCGATGGGAGTCCGGCTCCGGTGTCGACTCCGTGTACGCGATGCGGATGCGGCTGCCGGTAGTCGATCCCGGCACCTTGCGGCTGGGCCGAGTGGAGGACGATCTGATCGTGGGAGCCGACGGGGTACGCACACGCGTACGCCTCGCGCCGGTGCTGCGACGCTGCACAGTGGCGGGCGCCGAACTCGACACCGGTCACCTCGTGGTCCGCTTCCGGCCCGATCCGCGGGTGTGGCCCGCCGATCCGAACTACACGAAGGCCACCGCAGATGAGCACTGACTCCCAGTCCGAGCGCCACGGCCACGACGGCTTCGCCGAGTTCACCGAGGAGCTGCGCCTACTCTCCGAAGTTCTCCTCGCCCGGGTCGAACCCGTGCTACGCCGCACCGCCGCCGACGGTCGGGCCGACCTGGGCGGTTGCGCCTGGTGCCCGGTCTGCGCGGCCGCGGCCCTGCTGCGCGGCGACCACCACGACGTCGTCGCGGCCCTCGCCGACCACGGCACCTCCATGGTGACGGTCCTGCGCGAAGCCCTCGCGGGCATTCCCGTCGAACCGGTCCTCCCGCCGGAATGGGCCGAGCACGCTGCGGGACACCCGAATTCGGCCGACGACCATGCCGCCGCACACGAGCCCACGGGTCAGCCCCCACGCTCCAGCGGTGCCACAGGTCTGCAGGATCCGGGTTCCAGCCCGCGCTCGCGAGCCCCGCGCCCGGACCAGTCCAGCGCCCCTCGCCCGCGCCGGGTCGACGAGTACAACGCGCCGCGGACCACGCGCACACCGCACATCACCCCCGAACCCGACCGCGCCGACGCGACCGCGCCGGACGCTGCCGCATTCGCCACCACCGCGCCGCCGACGGCCGCCAACCCGAACCAGCGCCCCAGGCCCACCGCCGAGGATCGGTCGGCCGCCGCCCGCGCGCCGCGCTCGCAATATGTCGACATTCCGGTGACGATCCGGGGATGACCAGCAGGATCGACCCTCAACACCTGCTCACCGTCGGCATCGATGTGGGTGGCACCAACATTCGTGCCTCGGTGGTCGACGTCGACGGTGAGGTGCTCGACACTGTGCAGGCGCCGACCCCGCATTCGGCGCGCGCCCTCGAGGACGCGATCGACCGCTCGGTGCGCGAGCTGGCCCGGCGGCATCCGATCGCGGCGGTGGGGCTGGCCGTCGCCGGTTTCATCTCGACCGATCAATCGACGGTCCTGTTCGCCCCGCACCTGCCGTGGCAGAACGCCCCGGTCGCCCAACGGCTCACCGCGCGGCTGGGCCTGCCGGTGATCCTCGAACACGACGCGAACGCCGCGGGCTGGGCCGAGTACCGCTTCGGTGCGGCGGCGGGCGGGCAGACGGTGGTGCTCGTCGCGATCGGCACCGGCATCGGCGCCGCGCTGCTCATCGACGGTCAGCTCTATCGCGGCAGCCACGGCATCGCCCCCGAACTCGGCCATCTCCAGGTCGTGCCCGAGGGCCGTGCCTGTCCGTGCGGCAAACACGGCTGCTGGGAGCGCTACTGCAGCGGAACGGCGCTGGCCGACACCGCCATCGAAATGCTCGCCACCGACCCTGTGCGTTCGGTGCTGGCGCGCGATGTGCTGCGCGACCCCGGCTCGCTCACCGGCCGCCGGGTCGCGGGCGCCGCACAGGACGGCGATCCGCTCGCGGTCCGGGTGATGGCCGACTTCGCGCGGTGGCTCGGACTCGGCCTCGCCTTCGTCAGCGATCTGTTCGATCCCGACCTCGTGGTGATCGCGGGTGGGGTGAGCAGTTCGGCGCCGCTGTTCCTCGACGAGGCTCGCGAACACTACGCGAGCGCGGTCACCGGAGCCGGGCATCGGCCGCTGGCGCGTCTGCGCACCACGCAGCTCGGGGAGGCCGCGGGCATGATCGGCGCCGCGGAATTGGCCAGGGCGGCGGTCGATGCGCCGGTGGCCGGTCGCGCGGCGAGATAAGGGTCACAGCCATGTGCTCCAGCTACCAGCTCGGGTTGGTTGTGACCTGCGACCAGCGGTAAAGTCGTTGTCCGAAGCCGCACACCACGATCCCGGTCCGAAGAAAGGACGCCATGTTCTATTGGCTGCTCAAGTACGTCTTCCCGGGACCGTTCATGCATCTGTACAACCGGCCCGTTGTCGAGGGCCTCGAGAACGTCCCGGCTGATGGACCGGCGATCATGGCGGGTAACCATCTGTCGTTCTCCGACTGGCTGTTCGCACCGCTGCTGAGCCCCCGGCGGATCAACTACCTCGCCAAGGCGGAGTACTTCACCACCCCTGGCTTCAAGGGGCGCCTGCAGAAGTTCTTCTTCAGCGGCACCGGCCAGTACCCGATCGATCGCAGTGGCGCCTCGGCTGCCGACGACGCGCTCATCGCCGCCACCAAACTCCTCGACGAAGGTCGCCTCGTCGGCCTGTACCCCGAGGGCACCCGCTCCCCCGACGGCCGCCTCTACAAGGGCAAGACCGGCATGGCGCGCCTCGCGCTGGAGACCGGCGTCCCGGTGATCCCGGTCGCGGTGATCGGCACCGACAAGGTGAGCCCGCCCGGACCGTTCAAGTGGCGTCGCCAGAAGGTCACGCTGAAGTTCGGTGCGCCTCTTGATTTCTCGCGCTACGAGGGTATGAGCGGTAACCGCTTCGTCGAACGCGCTGTCACCGACGAGGTGATGTACGAGCTGATGCGGCTCACCGGCCAGGAATATGTCGACGTGTACGCGCACAGCCTCAAGAAGGGCGTCGCGCCCACCGACAACCAGATCGACGCCACCCGCATCCCCGAGACCAAGGCCGGCTGAGCCGAACCCTGGTGCGCCACACGATGAACCGGCGTAGGTCGTCGTTGCCCGGATCGTTTCTCCGCGCACGCGTCCGCCGTTGCCCGGACACCTTCGCGCCCGATTGGTAACCTTTGCCAGGCACGGGCGGGCGGCCACCACAGGTGGCGGGCGCCGGGGACAGCGAGGTAGACGATGGCCGGAGGCGAATCCGACGAGGGTCGCGTCATGCCGTTCGCCCGGCGGACGACCCCGCGTGACGGCAATCCGCCCACCGGCCGGGTAGTGCGCAGCGCGCGCTTGGCCGCGGTACCGGTGGCCTACGCGGGCCGCCGCATCGCGGGCTTCGGCAAACGCGCCGCGGGTCGCGACCCCGCCGCCGTCGACCGCGACATCCGCGTTCGCACCGCCGAACACCTCTTCCAGGTACTCGGCGAGCTCAAGGGCTGTGTCGCGAAACTGGGCCAGCTCCTCGGCCTGCTCGAACTCGGCCTGGCCCCCGACCTGGCCGAACCGTATCGCCAAGCCCTTGCCCGACTGCACGATTCGGCGCCCGCCATGCTTCCGGGCGCGGTCCACGCCGAGCTCGCCACCCATCTCGGCCCGGACTGGCGCTCGCTGTTCCTCGAATTCGACGACCGCGCCTCCGCCGCCGCCTCGGTCGGCCAGGTCCATCGGGCCCGCTGGCACGACGGCACGCAGGTCGCGGTCAAGGTCATGTACCCCGGCTCCCGCCGCGCGGTGCTGGCCGACCTGCAAGCTCTGCGACGCGCCACACCGTTGTTCACCGCACTGCTGCCCGGCGCCGACACCCGCCCGGTGGTGGAGGCGCTGTGCAACGAGATCCGCGACGAACTCGACTACGCCCGCGAGGCCGTCAACCAGCGCGCCTTCGCCACCGCCTTCGCCGACGACCCCGATGTCGTGGTGAGCCGGGTGATCGCCCAGCACGGTGACGTTCTGGTCACCGAATGGCTCGACGGTGTTCCTCTGTCCCGGTTGATCATTCGCGGCAATGCGAACGAACTCGACCGGCTCGGCGTGCTGATCATGCGTTTCCTGTTCTCCGCTCCCGCCCGCGCCGCCCTCGTCTACGGCGACCCGCACCCCGGCAATTTCCTTCGCATGCCCGACGGCCGGCTCGGCGTGGTCGACTTCGGCGCCTGCACACCGTGGCCCGGCACCTTCCTCGACGTCGCGAGCGACGTCGGCGCCGCCGTCATCGCCGACTCCCCCGCCGACCTCGAGGCCGCCATGCGCCGCCACGGCTTCGTCGCTCCCGACCGCGACCTCGACATCGCCACCGTCGCCGCCCGCCTGCAACCGGTCCGCGATGCCCTCCTCGCCCCCACCTACCCGCTCTCGGCCGACTGGCTCCGCGAACAGGTCCGCCTCGCCACCGACCTGCGCCTGACGAACATCCTGCGCCAGCTCACCATGCCCCCCGCCCACACCCCGATCCTGCGCTCCTTCCTCGGCGGTCTGGCAGTCCTGTGCCAACTCCACACCGCCGTCCCCCTCCGCGCCGAATGCACCCGCTGGTACCCCGAAACCGCCGCCGCCGCGGGGCTGTAGACGCCTCACCCGAGTTCGGTCTGCCGTACGGCATCGTTCATGTTCCGTTGCCTTGCTAACGACCGGGTGTTCCGACCGGTGGCGCACCGTGACGTTCATGGCTGTTTCGGATTTCGCGATGTCTCGGCGCACGCTGCTGCGCGCAACCGCCCTCGGTGTGGTGACCGCTCCCGCCCTGGTGGCCTGCGGTGACGACGGGCCCGCATTGGTACGAGCCAGGCCTTCGCTCACGCACGGGGTGGCGGTCGGGGATCCGCGTAGTGATGGCGCCCTGATCTGGGCTCGCTCGGATACGCCCGCGACGCTGGTGGTGGAGACGTCGGCGAGCGAGAAGTTCACCGACGTCAAGCGATTCACGGGGCCGCTGCTCACCCCGGCTACCGACGGCACCGGACGGGTGCGGGTGAACGGTCTGCCCGCCGGGCAACTCGTGCACTACCGGGTACGCCTCGACGGGGAGGGCGGCGCCAGCTCGGAGACGCTCACCGGCGTGTTCCGCACGGCGCCGACCGCGCCCGCCGACATCTCGCTGCTGTGGTCCGGTGACGTCGCCGGCCAGGGTTTCGGGATCAACCCGGACCTCGGCGGCATGAAGGTGTTCTCCGCCATGGCCGCTCGCGACCCGCACCTGTTCCTGCATTCCGGCGACTGCATCTACGCCGACAACGCGCTGAAGGAATCGGTGACGCTGCCCGACGGGCGGATCTGGCGCAACATCACCGCCGAAGCGAAGAACGCCCCCGCGGAAACCCTCGACCAGTTCCGCGGCAACTACGCCTACAACCTCACCGACGACAACTACCGCCGGTTCAACGCCGCCGTCGCCCAGATCGTCCAGTGGGACGACCACGAGACCACCAACAACTGGTCCCCCGGCGGCACGGTCGCCGCTGACAAGGGCTACACCGAGCGCAGCATGGACACCCTCGCTACGCGTTCCTGGCAGGCCTTCCACGAGTGGATGCCGTTGGAGCCCAAGGAAGCTGTCGACGGCCGCCTCTACCGCAAGATCTCCTACGGCCCGCTGCTGGACGTGTTCGTCCTGGACATGCGCGCCTACAAGGACGCCAACACCGCCAATACCGCGCCCCGGGGCCAGATCCTCGGCGCCGCCCAGATCGCCTGGCTCACCGAGGGGTTGAAGAACTCCAAGGCCACCTGGAAGATCGTCGCCGCCGACCTGCCGCTGGGCGTGGTCGTCCCCGACGGCAAGACCGCCTTCGAAGGCCCCGCCAACGCCGCCCCCGGCGCACCGTCGGGCCGCGAGACCGAGATCGCCCAGGTGCTCTCGGCGATCAAGGCGAACAAGGTCGGCGATGTCGTCTGGCTCACCGCGGATGTCCACTACACCGCCGCGCACCACTACTCCCCCGCCCGCGCCGCCTTCACCGATTTCGACGAGTTCTGGGAGTTCGTCTCGGGCCCGCTCAACGCGGGCGCGTTCGGCCCCAACCCCCTCGATCCCACCTTCGGGCCCGAGGCGGTCTACGTCCACGCGCCGCCCACCGCGAACACCTCCCCGATGGATCCGGAGTACCAGCACTTCGGCGAGGTGAAAATCGACGGCCGCACCGGAGAAATGACCGTCAACTTGTGCGACGCGACCGGAAAAGTCCTGTTCACCAAGCAACTCGCGCCCACGCGGAAATAGGTGCGAAGTACCCTGCGCAAGAACCGCGCACCTATGGTTAGCTATGCGGTCATGGGCACGCCGCATACCGTCATCTCCGAAGAATATCTCCCCACCGATACGGCGGATGTCGTTCGCACTGTGCGTGATTCGCGCGGTCGGTCGGAACGGTTGACGGTGCGCGGCGGTGAACAGACCGAAGAGTCCTATGGCCTGACCGATCAGCGCGGGGCGCTCTCGCTGCGCAAGATGAACTCGGTGCTCGACATCAACCTGGGCCGACGCACCGTGCGCGTGCAGGCGGGCGCGAAGCTGTCCGAGATCGACCGCAGGCTCGGCGCGCACGGTCTCGGCCTGCCGGTGGTCGGCGATCATCGCGACATCACCGCGGGCGGCTTCGCCTCCGTCGGCGGGGTGAGCACCGCCTCGCATCGCTACGGCATGTTCATCGACCAGATCGTCGACCTCGAGTACGTCGACCCCGACGGCCGGATCGGCACCTGCGGGCGCGGCCACCACACCGAGCGGTTCCACCGCATCCTCGGCGCGGGCGGTCGTGCGGGCATCATCACCGCCCTCACCCTGGACGTGGTCGAGGTCGACAAAGACCACACCATGCTCACCACCGACGCCGACCGGTTCCTCGACTTCGACTCCTTCGTCGAGCACGCGACCAACGAGATCACCAACCCCGGCAGCGCGGCGCTGCAGGTCGGTCGCTGGGTCGACACCGCCCCGCTCAAGGTGGCGCGCCCGGTCGGCACCGGCCAGGTGACCCTCGGCGCCGTCCGTTTCGGTCAGTGGTCGAGCCTGTACCCCACCGCCCCCACGCGCGGCCTGCGGGCCCGGCGTGAGGTCGGCACGCGGACCCGGAAGTCGCTGGGCGCCATCGCTTCCGCCGCGGGCGGCCGCGCGGGCATGCCGGTCCGCAACGCGGCGGCGGGCGCGCTGATGTTCGCGCCGAAGGTCCTCACCATGCGCGACGCCGAGTACCTGGCCGACACCGTCATCAACTCCTCCGAACGCGGCCCTGCCTACCGCGTCGGCGTGTTCGCCCCGCTGGCCAACTACGGTTCGGTCTTCTACGGCCTGCACGATCTGTTCTCGGCGCACCGCGAGCGCTCTGGCTGCTTCACCGTCATCTCCGCGATGACCTACGGCGTGCGCTCGGAGTACCTGCGCGCCGAAGCCGCCGCCCGCGGCCTCACGCCCGCCGACTACGGCCTGATCACCTTCACCTGCCGCCTGCGTCCCTCGGCCCTACCCTCGGAGCAGCTGCGCGAGATCGTCTCGGGCATCGACGACATCTGCCGCTCGGAGCAGGGCCTGCGCTACAGCGTCTGACGGACGGACCCGGCGGGTTCGGCGTTTCGCCCGGCTGCGCGTATTCGCGCACTGTGTTACACGCCGAACCCGCTGGTCACGTCGGGTCCCACGGTGGCTATCTGACTATCAGTCATATCCATCTCCCAGTGGATGGGATAGTCGGCTCTACGGATCACCCGGAGAAAGTGTGATGTCGGTTACGCATTTCGATCGTTCGTCGAATGCGGGCCCCATCCTCGAAAGGACCTCTGATGGTCGCTCCCACTCCGACACCCGCCGTGGACCGCTGGACCCCACGCCTGATCTTCTCGCTCGCCTCGATCGTGCTCCTGCTGGAGATGCTCGCGGTGAGCTACATGATGATCTCGACGGCGCTACCGTCGATCGCCGCGCACTACCAGACCACCCAGGGCGCCTGGCTGCTGACATCGTTCCTGCTGGTCGGCGCCGTCACCGCGCCGCTGATCGGCAAGCTGGCGGACATGTACGGCAAGCGCAAAGCCCTGCTCGGGTGCGTGACCGTGGCAGCGGCGGGATCGCTGCTGTCGGCGATCGCGGGCAGCTACGCCGTCCTGATCGCGGGCCGTGCGCTGACCGGCCTGCTCATCCCCTGCCTGTTCCTGAGCTACTCGCTGATCCGGGACGTGTTCCCGGCGAAGACGATCGCGCTGGCGGTGAGCATCGCGACCAGCGGCATGGGGTTGATCGCGATTCCCGCGCCGTTCCTCACCGGGTGGCTGATCGACAATCACGGATTCCGCAGCATCTTCTGGTTCTTCGTCATCGGTCTCGCCGTGCTGGGCGCGCTGATCTTCTTCACGACGGCCGAGTCGTCGGTGCGGCTGCGCTCACGGATCGACCCGCTCGGAGCGATTCTGCTCGGTGGCGGCATCGCCGGCATCCTCATCGCGGTCAGCTTCGGACCGACCTGGGGCTGGCGTGACAGTACGACCATGGCGTACCTCTTCGGTGGCGTGGTGCTGCTGCTGGCCTGGCTGGCGAGCGCGCGAATGATCCGGGAACCGCTGATCGACCTCGATGTGCTCGGCCGCCGTTCGGTGCTGCTCACCACGATCGGCGCCGGACTCTGCTACGGCGCCAGCGGGCTGTTCACCATCCTGCTGCCGATGATGGCCATGACGCCCGCCGTGTTCGGGCTCGACTACGGATTCGGCGTCACCGCGGAGGGTTTCGCGATCTTCCAGGCGCCGGTGGGGCTGATGGTGGTGGTCGGCGGCGTGCTCGTGGGTGTGCTCGTCGGCCGCCGCGACGTCCGCCCCCGCATCCTGATGACCTGCGGCATGCTGCTGATGGCCGTCGGATTCGTGCTGACCGCCGCCGTGCACGACAGCAAGCCCCTGCTGATCGTCTTCGCGGGCATCTTCGGCACGGGCATGGGCATGGCCTACGCCGCGATCCCGAATCTGCTGATCGAGGCCGTGCCGCCGCAGTTGCAGGCAGGCACCGCGAGCATCGTCGGCGTCTCGCAGAGCGTGTTCCCCGCCGTCCTGCCGGTTATCGCCTTCACGATCATGAACAACTCCTACATCGCGCCGATCCCGCCGGAGATGACGCAGGGCGCGGTGTTCTATCTGGACCGCGGCTTCACGATCGCCTTCCTGATCGGTGGTGCGACCGCGCTCATCGGTGCGGTGGTCGCGGCGGCGCTGCCCCGCCGGATCGTGCAGCTGTCCGCTCCGCGCACGGTGGAAGGGCCGGAGGAAGGACTGGTGTTCGCGCACTGAGGCATTCGATGCCCAGAGCCGGTCGTGCGCTCGCACGACCGGCTCTGCCGTTCTCGGGAGACATCCTCCGACAACGAAAACGGTCGCCGCGACTCCCTCGGCTCGAGGGCGTCGCGGCGACCGTTTCCTGATGGATCAGTGCTTCTCGGCACCCAGGTAGTACTCGAAGACCAGGCCGGCGGCGGCGGCGAGCACGAGCACCACGCCGAGGCCGATCAGCCAGAACTGGAAGAACGCCAGACCCAGCGCGGTCACCGAACCGGCGCCCGCGAGGAGGATGGGCCAGAAGCTACCGGGCGAGAAGAAGCCCAGGTCACCGGCGCCGTCGACGATCTCGGCCTCTTCGTAGTCCTCGGGACGCAGGTCGATGCGACGCGCGACGAACCGGAAGTAGGTGCCGATGATCAGCGACAGACCCGCGGTCAGCACGATCGCGGTAGTGCCTGCCCACTCGATGCCGGTGCGCGACTGGGCGGTGAAGAAGCCGTAGACGATGCCCACCAGGATGAAGAACGCCGTGAGCAGTTCGAAGATCCGCGCTTCGATCCTCATATCAGAATCCTCACTTGCTCTCGTTCACCGAAGCGCTCTTGGCATCACGCTTGGTGTTGAAGGGGTACGTGGAGGTGGCCACCGGCGACTCGCCGATCGATGCCAGCGCCTCACCGTTGGTCTTGCCCTCGATGCGCGCCTGCATGTACTTGGCGTACTTCTCCGGCGAGACCGCGCGGACCTCGAAGTTCATCATCGAGTGGTAGGTGCCGCACATCTCGGCGCAGCGGCCGACGAACGCGCCTTCCTTCTCGATCTCGGAGATCTGGAAGACGTTGTCGGACTGGTTTTCCTTCGGGTTCGGCATCACGTCGCGCTTGAACATGAACTCCGGTACCCAGAAGGCGTGGATCACGTCGGCGGCGGCGAGCTGGAACTCGATGCGCTTACCGGTCGGCAGCACCAGGACCGGAATCTCTTCGCTGGAGCCGAAGGTCTCGACCTTGTCGTAGTGCAGGTACGAGAGGATGTCGTTGGCCGGCTTGCCGTGCAGGGGGCCCGGCTGCGGGTGACCCTTGTCGTTCTTCAGCTCACGGTATTCGGCGAGCTGCTCTTCGTTCAGCAGCTCCTTCTCCGTGTCGATGCCGTTCCAGGTGAGACCGCCGACGTTGTTGATGTTGCGGTAGCCGAACTTCCAGTTCCACTGGAAGGCGGTCACGTCGACGGTGACATCCGGGTTGTCGGTCTTCTCGTGTACATAGTTCTGCACGACCACGGTGAAGTAGAACAGCACCGCGATGATCACGAACGGGATCGCCGTGTAGGTCAGCTCCAGCGACACGTTGTAGCCGGTCTGGCGCGGGAACTCCGGGGAGTTCTTGCGCTTGCGGTGGAAGATGACCGTCCAGAAGGTCAGACCCCAGACCAGCACGCCCATGGCGAGCGCGGCCAGCACCGACCAGGTCCACAGCTCGCGCATCCGGGTGGCCTGCGGGGTGATACCCGACGGCCAGCCGAACCGGAGCCAAACATTGTCGATCGAGCAGCCCGAGACGAGCATCGCGGTGATCCCCAAGGACACCGCCAGCCCGGCCCGCCGAAGGATCCGGCCCTGCCGACCCTTCTCGGGTCGTGCCCCGATCTCTTCGCTCGCCTTGTGCGCCACGCTCACGCCTTCCTGGTCGCCACACATTCCGACACATTGCGTCGTCCGGGCGGCGATTCGCCCGTTCCGACACCTCTTCAAAGCAGTTTCAGGCCTCTCGAAGTATTGCCGCTGTGACGCCTGCACACCTGAGAAGGACCTGAGTACTACGCAGCGTAGACCAAAGCGGGCACTGTCTTGTCGCGGGGTCACTTTCGACACTCCGCCGTGACCGCGCCGAACATCGCGACCTGCGGTTTGGCCCTCGTCTGGTGGCTGCGCACCCCGCGGGAGCGGGCGAGCGCGGCGTGTCGGGCAGGCGTGCGGCATACTCGGACACAGCGTTTCGGCCCGTTGTGGCCACCCATCATCGAACGAGAGAAGGTTGGGCGACACCGTGTGCGGACTGCTCGGATTCCTGACAGCTGATTCCGCGACGACCGCGGTGGTCGATCAGGTGTACGACGCGCTGCACTGCCAGCGGCATCGTGGCCCGGACGAGAAGGGCACCTGGCACGACGATCACATGATCTTCGGGTTCAATCGCCTGTCCATCATCGATATCGAGCACTCGCACCAGCCGCTGCGCTGGGGCCCCGCGGACAACCCGCAGCGCTACGCGATGACCTTCAACGGCGAGATCTACAACTACCTCGAACTGCGTGAGCAGCTGGCCGCCGAGCACGGCGCCGCATTCCCCGATGGCAAGATCTTCGCCACCGACGGTGACGGCGAGGCCATCGTGGCCGCGTTCCACTTCTGGGGTCCCGAGGCCGTGCGCAAGCTGCGCGGCATGTTCGCCTTCGCGATCTGGGACACCGAGACCTCGCAACTGTTCCTCGCGCGCGATCCGTTCGGTATCAAGCCGCTGTTCATCGCGACCGGCCCCGGCGGCACCGCCTTCGCCAGCGAGAAGAAGAGCCTGCTCGAACTGCTGAGCCCGCTGGAACTGTCCGACGAGCTGGACCCGCGCGCGCTCGAGCACTACACGGTGCTGCAGTACGTGCCCGAGCCCGAGTCGCTGCACCGCAACATCCGTCGCCTCGAGTCCGGCAACTACGCCACGGTGAAGGTCGGCCAGGAACCGATTGTCACCCGCTATTTCCGCCCCGACTTCCGGGTCCGCCCGTTCGTGGCGGGGTCGGAGAAGGCACGCTACGCCGAGATCGCCGCGGCGCTGGAGGACTCGGTCGCCAAGCACATGCGCGCCGATGTGACAGTCGGTTCGTTCCTGTCGGGCGGCATCGACTCCACCGCCATCGCCGCGCTGGCGATCCGGCACAACCCGAATTTGCTGACCTTCACCTCCGCGTTCGAACGCGAGGGGTACTCCGAGGCCGATGTCGCCGCCGAGACCGCGGAGCTGATCGGCGCGAAGCACTACATCCGGATGGTGACGCCCGCCGAGTTCGCCGCGGCTATCCCGGAGATCGTCTGGTACCTCGACGAACCCGTCGCCGACCCCGCCCTGGTGCCGCTGTACTTCGTGGCCAAAGAAGCCCGCAAGCACGTCAAGGTCGTGCTCTCCGGCGAGGGCGCCGACGAGCTGTTCGGCGGCTACACGATCTACCGGGAACCGTTGTCGCTCAAGCCCTTCGAATATCTGCCCGCCGGTGCGCGCAAGTTGCTCGGCAAGCTCGGTGACAAGATCCCCGACGGCAAGCGCGGCAAGTCGCTGCTGCAGCGCGGCTCGCTCAGCCTCGAAGACCGCTACTACGGCAACGCCCGCAGCTTCAACGACGCCCAGCTGCGCGCGGTCCTGCGCGACTTCCGCCCCGAGTGGACCCACCAGGACGTCACCGCGCCGATCTACGCCCAGTCCGCGGGCTGGGACCCGGTCGCGCGCATGCAGCACCTGGACCTGTTCACCTGGCTGCGCGGCGACATCCTGGTCAAGGCCGACAAGATGACCATGGCCAACTCCCTGGAACTGCGCGTGCCGTTCCTGGACAACGAGGTCATGCGCGTCGCCGAGGGCATCCCGTTCGATCAGAAGATCACCAAGGAAACCTCGAAGTACGCGCTGCGCCAGGCCCTGGACGGCATCGTCCCCGACCACGTCCTGCACCGCGCCAAGCTCGGCTTCCCGGTCCCGCTGCGCCACTGGCTGCGCGGCACCGAACTCTACGACTGGGCCGAAACCCAGATCGCCGAGTCCCAGACCGACCACCTGCTGCACAAGCCGGCCGTCCTCCAGATGCTCCGCGACCACAAAGCGGGCATCTCCGACCACAGCCGCCGCCTCTGGACCGTCCTGGTCTTCATGGTCTGGCACGGCATCTTCGTCGAGGACCGCATCAAGCCCGAAATCCAGGAACCGGTCTACCCGGTCTCGCTGTAGACGCACAGAAGAACGCCCCCTGGATCGAAAGATCCAGGGGGCGTTCGCGTTCTGTAGTCAGAGCAGGAAGGCCAGTTCGTCGGCGGCATCCGAGCCGTAGGCCTTGGTGAGGCGCTCGAGGGCGTCGTCGGTGTTGAGGGTCCACTCCTGGGTGCCGGTGGTCTCCAGGATCAGGACGGCGATCAGGGAGCCGAGCTGGGCGGCCCGTTCCAGGGTCAGGCCGGCGCGGTGGGCGGTGAGGAAGCCGGCGCGGAAACCGTCGCCGACGCCGGTCGGGTCGACCTTGGCCACCTCGGGCACCACACCGACGCGGATCTCGGTGCCGTCGGCGTCGACGACGAGCACACCTTCGGAACCCAGCGTGGTGACCCGGATGCCGACCTTGGCGGTGATGTCGGCTTCGCTGAGGCCGGTCTTCTGCTGCAGCAGGGCCCACTCGTACTTGTTGGTGAACAGGTAGGCGGCGCCGTCGACCAGTTCGGTCGCCTGCTCGCCGTCGAGACGGGCCAGCTGCTGGGACGGGTCGGCGGCATAGGCGATGCCCTGCGCCTTGGCCTGGCGGGTGTGCGCGACCATCGCGTCGGGGTCGTTCGCCCCGACCAGCACCAGGTCGACATCGTGGGCGGCGGTGATCGCGGCGATATCGATATCGCGCGCCTCGCTCATCGCCCCCGGGTAGAACGACGCGATCTGCGCCATCGTCTCGTCGGTGGTGCACACGAACCGGGCGGTGTGCGATGTCGCGGACACGTGCACGGCCGAGCAGTCGACGCCGCTGGCCTCCAGCCACTGGCGGTACTCGGCGAAGTCGGCGCCGACGGCACCGACGAGCACCGGACGCTGCTTCAGCAGGCCCATCGCGTAGGCGATGTTGCCCGCCACTCCGCCGCGGCGGATCTGCAGATCGTCGACGAGGAAGCTCAAGGACACATGATCGAGTTGATCGGCGAGCAGCGCATCGGCGAACCGGCCGGGGAAGCGCATGAGGTGGTCGGTGGCGATGGATGCGGACACGGCAACAGACACGAGGCAGGGCCCCTTCGACGCTAGACGAGGAAAACAGAAAGTCCGGGATCACCCGATCCCGGACTTCAACGTTAGCAAGCGCTACCGCCTGTGGTTCACCTGTTCGCTACCTCGCCACGCAACCACAATGATCCCGGGCGCGCCCTCGAAGGCGAGGTTACGGCGCCGCTAACCCGCGGCGCCGAACATCAGTTGAACGAATCGCCGCAGGCGCAGGAGCCGGTGGCGTTCGGGTTGTCGATGGTGAAGCCCTGCTTCTCGATGGTGTCGACGAAGTCGATCGAGGCGCCGTCGATGTACGGGGCGCTCATGCGATCGACGGCCAGCTTCACGCCGGAGAACTCCACGACGATGTCACCGTCGAGGATGCGATCGTCGAAGAACAGCTGGTAACGCAGACCGGCACAGCCACCGGGCTGCACGGCGATCCGCAGGGCCAGATCGTCGCGGCCCTCCTGGTCGAGCAGCGCCTTCGCCTTGATGGCGGCAGCGTCGGTCAACGTCGCACCGTGGGTCTCGGTGGCGGTCTCGTTCTGCACAGTCATGGACACTCCTAGTTCGACTCAGCCCGTCAACGGACCTCAGGTGCACAGCGCACGACTGTCTTCAACGCTGTCGCAGCAACTGCTATTCCTATTTTGCCACCCTCGGCGCAGCCAGTGGACGCCACCTGGGTGCTTGTGCCCACAGTACGCCCTGTGACGGCGTGATCTGCGTCGCAGCCCGGCCGCGGATGAGACCGGGCCCACCGCTGAGCGGACCGCATTTCCCGATGGTCGGCATCATCGAATAGCCTGGTGAACGTGAAATTGTTTCGTCGCGACGAGTCCAGCACCATCGACGAGTCCGTCGACCCGTCGGTGTCCGACTCCGAACAGGCCGCCGCCACGGCGTCGACCACTCCTGGTAAGGGCAGGCCGACGCCGAAAAGGCGTGAGGCAGAAGGCAAGCGGCGCGGTCCGATCGCGCCCGCCCCGCTGACCGCCAAGGAAGCCCGCGCGCGCCGCAAGGCTGTCAAGGGCACCAAACAGGACCGCAAGGCCGCCGCCGCCGACCGTCGCGCCGCCGTGCAGGACCGCCGCGCCCGCATGCTCGCCGGCGAGGACAAGTATCTGCTGCCCCGCGATCAGGGCCCGGTCCGCGCGTATGTGCGCGACCTGGTGGACGCCCGCCGCAACCTCGTCGGCCTGTTCATGCCGATGGCGCTGGTGCTGATCCTGTCGATGTTCGTCGCCCCCGGCCTGCAGACCATCGTCACCCTGGCCATGCTGGTGATGATGGTCTTCATGATCATCGAGGGCTTCGTCCTGGGCAAGATCGTGAGCAACCGGGTGATCGAACGGTTCCCCGACACCACCGACACCGGCTTCAAGCTCGGCTGGTACGCCTTCGTCCGCGCCTCGCAGATCCGCAAGATGCGCGCTCCGAAGCCGCGGGTCGGCCCCGGCGACGCCGTCTGAGTTCGACCGGACTTGCGCATGCCGTCTCATCCCTGCGGATGGGGCGGCATTCGTCTTTTCAGTGATGGCTCGGGCGGATGTAGTCGGCGTAGCCCGCGATGGCTTTGAGCTCGGTGTCCATGCGCTGAGCGTCGCGGTCGACGATCCCGGTGGAGCCGGCGGTGCCGCGACCGATCAGTACGGCGAGTCCGATGACGGCGGTGAGGACGATCAGAAAAGTAAGCATGGCAGTAATTTTGCGCTCGATGATTTTCAGCCGAAAGTGGCTGTTCTGTCATTGTGCGTAAAGATTCAGCCAGCTACGATGAGGCATGCTCTCGAAGGTTGCCGTGGTGCTCAGCGACCGGCTCGCGATGTTCGAATTCGGTGTCGTCTGTGAGGTTTTCGGCCTCGACCGCACGGCCGACGGCCTGCCCGGCTTCGACTTCCGGGTCTGCGGCGCCGACCCGGGCACGCCACTGCGTTCCACCACCCCCGGCATCGCCGTCACCCCGGAATTCGGCCTCGACCAACTCGCGAAGGCCGACTTGGTCGCCATCCCGGCCTCCCCGATCGACCAGTACGACGACCGGGTACTCGCGGCGGTGCGCGGGGCGGCCGACGCGGGCGCGACCGTCCTCACCGTCTGCTCGGGCGCCTTCCTGGCCGGCGCGGCCGGCCTGCTCGACGGCCGCAAGTGCACCACCCACTGGCGGTATGTCGACAGACTCGCCGCGATGTTCCCCGAGGCGACCGTCGACCCCGACGTCCTGTTCGTCGACGAAGGCAACCTGATCACCAGCGCGGGTACCGCCGCGGGTATCGACGCCTGCCTGCACCTGGTCCGCCGCGAGATCGGTACCGCCGCCGCCAACGGCATCGCGCGGCGCATGGTCGTGCCGCCGCAGCGCGACGGCGGCCAGCGCCAGTTCATCGAGCAGCCGGTCCCCGAGTGCAGTTCGATCGGCCTGTCCACCACCCTGGCCTGGCTCACCGAGAACCTCGCCCACCCACACACCGTCGACGAGCTCGCGGCCCGCTCCAGCATGTCCACCCGCACCTTCGCCCGCCGCTTCGCCGCCGAAACCGGCACCACCCCGGTCAAATGGCTCACCACTCAGCGCGTCCTGTTCGCCAAGCACCTGCTCGAAACCACCGACATGGCCCTGGAACGGATCGCCGACGAGTCCGGCTTCGGCTCCGGCGCCCTGTTGCGCCACCACTTCCAGCGCCAGGTCGGCATCGCCCCCACCGAATACCGCCGCCGCTTCGGCGCGGCAGGCTGAGCAACCGTCCGTTATTGTGCGTGGAATACCGATCCGGACGCTTTTCCGCAAAAAGGCGACTAACTCCACAGTGCACGAATGAAATGAGTCGGCTACGCTGATACTGACCGGTGAAATCCCGACCGCCCGTAGCAGTGTGGTCGTCAGCGCGGCATTTCGATGCCCAGGACGGTAGGGTATTCGAGCCATGCGTAGCAGCGAACTCAAGGAAACCGACACCGAGCTCGCCCCGAATTTCCCCGAGCCTCGCCTCGTCGCCGTGGAACGGTCATGGCGCATTCTTATCGCGGCGGGTTCGGATGCTGTCGGATCGCTCGACAGCGAACTCCCCCGATATGGCCACCAGGTTGCCACCGTCGATACCGGAAGAATGGCACTGAAGCTGTTCGGCCGTGCCGATCTGGTGCTGCTCGATCCCGATCTCCCCGATTTCGACGGATTCGAGGTATGCCGTTCCATCCGTGCGCGCCATACGGTTCCGATCATCGTTGTCACCGATCGCGATTCCGAATTGGACTGCGTACTCGGCCTGCGCTCCGGCGCCGACGACTATGTCACCCGACCGTTCGGCATCAGAGAACTGGTCGCCCGCATCGACTCGCTCATGCGGCGGGTCAGCCCACAGACCGAGAACGGCGCGTCACCCTCGGGATGCGGCGCGCTGCGCGTCGACGAGTGGGCCCGCGAGGCCACTCTGCGCGGACGCCCGCTCGCACTCACCAGAAAAGAGTTCGACCTGCTGCTGATGCTGTCACGCCGCCCGGGAATCGTGGTGGCGCGCAAGCAGATCCTGGGCGAGATCTGGGACGGTTCCTGGTCGCAACACACGGTGGACACGCACGTCAGCAGCCTGCGGGCGAAGCTGGGCGCCAGCAATTGGATCGTCGCCGTTCGCGGAATCGGCTTCAAGTTGATGCCGCGCGACTGAGGGGCGACGACGAAGCCGCCGACTCCGAGGAGTCGGCGGCTTCGCTGTCTCAGCTACCGACCGCGACCACGTTCAGGTTCTCGTCGAACGCGAATCCGGGCGGCGCCTCGCCGGTGCGCAGCACCTTGATGAACTTCATCCGAGCGATCCGCCACCCCGCGGCGGTGCGCGCGACATCAGCGTCGAGGTAGCCCCAGACCAGCAGCGGCGCCTCGCCCGGCACCACGTGCTTGTGGGTCGCGGTGAGATTGAGCCGCACCGCGGCGGTGTCGCCGTCGATATCGGCATGACAATCGGTGGTGGTGTGATGGGTCGGACCGAACAGGTTGACCACATAGGTCATATGCGCGGCGATTCCCTCGATACCGCGATAATCCTCGGGCGGCAATTCGAGAAGAACATCGTCTGTGAAAATGGCTTGCGCCCACGCGTCGTCCATCGATTTGCGATCCTCGAAAAAGAAGAAGGTATCGAAGAGTGCCGCGATCTCACGATGGTCGCGCAATTCACGGACTTCCGCGCGAAGCGATTCGAGCTCAGCACGGAGAATGGTCTCGTTCATCATTTATCCCTGGGATTCCTCGCTACCGATGGTAGCGGTTCGATTTTCCGATTTCGACTTGTCGAAACGGCCGGTGATGCGGAAGCCGTCGCGAATATTGAGTGACATGAGCACGATATTTGTAGCACCGGCGACGAGTTCGAGCGCTTGCACGCCGTAGAACAACGGCCCGAACTCGTCGCGGCCCGCGAGGACGGAAAGGGTGATCGCCGAGGGAATCAGCACGAGCAACCCGTTACCCGCGATGAACGGCATCCGGCGCTTCTTCGCGAGGATCGGGGGCATCGTGGAGTCCCCGGCCAGCCGGAAGCCGGTGCCGCCGGTGGCGGCGAGGGCGAGCACCAGGATCGGCAACGCCCACGGGATGGTCTGCTTCACCGCGATGATCGCGTCCTTGGAACCGCTGAGCTCACTCACCACAGTCGAGGTCCAGAAGGTGAGAATCGTGAGCAATCCGATCGTGCCCGCGACGGGATGGATGCGCGAGAGCATGGTTTACCTCTCTTCGATGGTCATGTGGACCGATCGGCCTCGAGGTTGCCGATCGCCTGTCGAACCATGCGGATGAAGTCGTCGCCGCGGACCTCGGGGAACCCCGCGGTCGCGATGTCGTTCACCTCCCCGGCCGCGGCGATCAGCGCGGTGCGCAATCGCCGGGACCGGTCGGTGAGGTAGATCAGCGCTCGCCGGCCGTCCTGCGGGTCGGCGGTGCGCTGGATGAGGCCGTCGCGCTCCATCCGCTTGAGCGTGTGGGCCATCGTCGACTGGTCGATCCGGACCTTCTCGCAGAGTTGCAGCTGCGAGATCCCCTCCTCCTCGTACAGCGCGAGCAGTTGTGCGAACTGCCCGGGCACCACACCGTGCCCGGCGATTCGGTCG
The DNA here is from genome assembly GCF_042794235.1 of Nocardia sp. NPDC056541. Classification (NCBI taxonomy): domain Bacteria; kingdom Bacillati; phylum Actinomycetota; class Actinomycetes; order Mycobacteriales; family Nocardiaceae; genus Nocardia; species Nocardia sp. NPDC056541. The sequence goes on along the minus strand of NZ_JBHTUD010000011.1, from coordinate 100,527 downwards.
CGCAGTGCCTGTTCCATGAGCCGCGCCAGATGGTTGATCACGTACCCCAGGGAGTTGCTCCGATCCATCGGTAGCGTCTCGAGCGGTTCCATACCCACCTTCCATCGTCGTTGATCTGCGGCTCCCCTCAGATTACATGGCAAGCCATGTAATTGCGACCGGTAGCGGACACCCGGTCGACGCGGAGCCGGCGCGTGATGCTAGGGCCGACGCACACCGTCGGCAACCGGGCGGAGCGAAACCTGAACCAGCCCGGATGAATTGGACGAACTCCACAGACTGCGGCGCCCGGCGCGCGCAGCTCCTGAAGATTTCCGGAGGTTCCGTTCACCATATGGTGATCTCCGTTACGCACGATTAGTGAAGCGTCCCAACGACTTTCAGGAGGCATCGTGCGAAAAGTGCTGATCGCCAACCGCGGTGAGATCGCCGTCAGAATCGCACGAGCCTGCCGTGACGCGGGCATCACCGCGGTGGCGGTGTACGCCGATCCCGACCGCGACGCACTGCATGTGCGCACCGCCGACGAAGCCTACGCACTGGACGGCGACACGGCGCAGTCCAGTTATCTCGATGTCGAGGCGGTACTCGCCGCAGCGCGAGCCGCGGGTGCCGACGCGGTCCATCCCGGCTACGGCTTCCTGTCGGAGAACGCGGATTTCGCCGCCGCGGTCCTGGCGGCGGGACTGATCTGGATCGGCCCGCCGCCCTCGGTGATCCGCGATCTCGGCGACAAGGTCACCGCCCGCACGATCGCGGTCGCGGCGGGCGCGCCGATCGTGGCGGGTACCCCGGGCCCGGTATCGGATCCGGACGAGGTCGTGGCGTTCGCCCGGGCCCACGGCTTGCCGGTCGCCATCAAGGCGGCATACGGCGGCGGCGGTCGCGGGCTCAAGGTGGCGCGCACCCTCGCCGAGATCCCGGAGTGCTTCGCCTCGGCGGTCCGCGAGGCGACGGCCGCGTTCGGTCGAGGCGAATGCTTCGTGGAACGCTATCTGGATTCCCCGCGGCACGTGGAGACGCAGTGCCTCGCCGACACGGCAGGCACCGTGGTCGTGGTCTCGACCAGGGATTGTTCGCTGCAGCGCCGTCATCAGAAGCTCGTGGAGGAGGCGCCGGCGCCGTTCCTCACGCCCGCGCAGCACAGCGCGCTGGTCGAATCCTCCAAGGCCATCCTGCGTGCCGCGGGCTACGTGGGTGCGGGCACCTGTGAGTTCCTGATCGGCGCCGACGGCACGCTGTCCTTTCTCGAGGTCAACACCCGGCTCCAGGTGGAACACCCGGTCTCGGAGGAGGTCACGGGCATCGACCTGGTCCGCGAGCAACTGCGCATCGCCGCGGGCGGACTCCTCGACTATCCCGATCCCCCGACGCGTGGGCACTCGATCGAGTTCCGCGTCAATTGCGAGGACGCCGGGCGCAACTTCGCGCCGATGCCCGGCACGATCACCGGCTACCGGACCCCGAGCGGTCCGGGCGTGCGGGTCGACTCCGGGGTCGAGGCGGGCACCGAGGTCGGCGCGAACTGGGATTCACTGCTGGCCAAGCTCATCGTCACCGGCGAGAACCGGACCCAGGCACTGCAACGGGCGGCGCGCGCGCTCAGCGAGTTCGCGATCGACGGCATCGCGACCGTGCTGCCGCTGCACCGTGCGGTGGTCGCCGACCCCGCCTTCACCGACGCGCCGTTCCGCGTACACACCCGCTGGATCGAGACCGAGTTCGACAACACCATCGAGCCCTACCCCGATACCGCCGCACCGCCCGGTGCCACGGCGCCGCGCGAGACCGTGGTGCTCGAAGTGCGCGGTAAACGAGTGGAGGTGACCCTGCCCGCGCGCGGCACCAAACCGGCCTCCCGACCCTCGCCTCGCCCCCTGCGCGTGAGCGCCGCCGCTACCCCCAGCGGCGACTCACTGACCGCCCCGATGGCCGGAACTCTGGTGAAACTCGCTGCCGCCGAGGGTGATTCGGTGGCATCCGGGCAGCTCATCGCGGTGATCGAGGCGATGAAGATGGAACAACCGGTCACCGCCCACAAGGCGGGCATCGTCGTCGGCCTGATCACCGACATCGGCACCAGTATCGGCAGCGGCGCCGTGCTGTGCCGGATCCAGAACTGAACCGCAGAGGAGCCGACACCGGATGCATACGACAGTCACGGTCGCCAGGACGACCACTATCGCGGCCCGCGCACGCGTGGCGGGCAGGTTCGCCGAGCACGATGCCACGGCGGCCCCGACGGACGCGAAAATCGTTCGCCGCCAACTGTTCCACTATCACGACGACCTGCTCATCCACATCGTCGACAGCGACACACCGCTGCCCGGCGAGCCCGAGGGCCCCGACCTCGGCGCCGATATCGCGCCCTTCGACACCACCGTGCTCGCCGAGCGCTACTACCACTGGCTGCCCGGCCCGGTGGACCCCGCCATGTTCAGCACCCTCGTCGTCAATCGCCTGGTCCCCGAACGCCGCCCGCAGGTCGCGCAGCTGTTCGCCGATTTCGACACCACCGACGTCCCCCACCGGATGGGCACCCGGCGCAGGCAGCTCTTCGCCCTCGGCGGCGTCTATTTCCACCTGCAGGACTTCGAGACCCCCGACGGCGGTGCGGTGATCGCCCAGGCGTGGAAGCAAGCCGACCCGCGCTTCATCCAGATCTGCGACGACCTCGACCCCTTGATCGACAAGTACGACTCGTCGACCTGGCGCAAGCCGGCCGACGCGGTCGCACACCGCTTCTACCACTGGGAGGCACAGTGAACACCCGGCGCGTCGTCATCACCGGAATGGAGGTGATCGCCCCCGGCGGAGTCGGCACCAAGCAGTTCTGGGAACTGCTCACCGCCGGCCGCACCGCCACCCGGCGGATCAGCTTCTTCGATCCCGAGCAGTTCCGGTCCAAGGTCGCGGCCGAGGTCGACTTCGACCCCGAACTGCACGGCCTCACTCCCCACGAGATCCAGCGACTCGACCGCGCGGCACAGTTCGCCGTCGTCGGCGCGCGCAGCGCGGTGGCCGACAGCGGGCTCGAGTTCGACACCATCGACCCGTACTCGATCGGGGTGGCACTGGGCAGCGCGGTCGGCGCGACGATGCGCCTGGAGCAGGACTACCGCGTGATCAGCAATGGCGGACGCCTGGAACTGGTCGACCAGAAGTACGCCGACCAGCACCTCTACCACCATCTGTCGCCCGGCTCGTTCGCCGCCGAGGTGGCCTTCGCGGTCGGCGCGCAAGGGCCGGCGACCGTGGTGTCCTCGGGCTGCACGTCCGGTCTCGACTCGGTCGGGTACGCCGCCCAGCTCATCGCCGAGGGCTCGGTGGACATCATGGTCACCGGCGCCTCGGACGCGCCGATCTCGCCGATCACGATGGCCTGCTTCGACGCGATCAAGGCGACCACCCCGCGCCACGACTCCCCCGAAACCGCCTCCCGGCCGTTCGATGCCTCCCGCACCGGCTTCGTCCTGGGTGAGGGCGCGGCCCTGTTCGTCCTCGAGGAACTGTCCGCGGCCCGGCGGCGCGGTGCGCACATCTACGCCGAGATCGCCGGCTACGCCACCCGCGCGAACGCCTATCACATGACCGGGTTGCGCCCCGACGGCGTCGAGATGGCCGAGGCCATCCGGGTGGCGCTGCACGAGGCCCGGCTGCCCGGCGACTCGATCGACTACATCAACGCGCACGGCTCGGGCACCAAGCAGAACGACCGGCACGAAACCGCCGCGTTCAAGCGCAGTTTGGGTGCACACGCCTACGACACCCCGGTGAGCTCGATCAAGTCGATGGTCGGGCATTCGCTCGGCGCGATCGGCTCGATCGAGATCGCGGCCTCGGTCCTGGCGATCGGCGCCGACGTGGTGCCGCCGACGGCGAACCTGCACACCGCCGACCCCGAATGCGACCTCGACTACGTGCCGCTCACCGCCCGTGAGCACCGCACCGACACCGTACTCACGGTGGGCAGCGGCTTCGGCGGCTTCCAGAGCGCGATGGTCCTCACCACGGCGAAGGGAGTCGCGGCATGACCGCGGTACTCGACGACACCCGCGCGGTGGTCACCGGCATCGGCATCACCGCGCCGAACGGCCTCGGTACTCAGCCCTATTGGGATGCGGTGCGCGGGGGCCGCAGTGGCATCGGCCGACTCACCCGCTTCGATCCGGCGGGCTACCCGGCCACGCTGGCCGGTGAGATCGACGACTTCGATCCCCAGCAACACCTGCCCAATCGCCTTCTGCCTCAGACAGATCAGGTGACCCGCCTCGCTCTCGTCGCGGCCGAATGGGCACTGGCCGATGCCGGCATCGACACCGGCGAGCTCGACGACTTCGACATGGGCGTGCTCACCGCCTCGTCCTCGGGCGGATTCGAGTTCGCGCAGAAGGAGCTCGGGAATCTCTGGAGCCGGGGTAGCCGTTTCGTCAGCGCCTATCAGTCCTTCGCCTGGTTCTACGCGGTCAACAGCGGCCAGATCTCCATTCGTCACGGTATGAAAGGGCCCAGCGGTGTCCTGGTCAGCGACCAGGCAGGCGGCCTCGACGCGATCGCCCATGCGCGCAGGCAGATTCGCCGAGGCACCGCGCTGATGGTGTCGGGCGCGATGGACGCCACGCTGTGCCCGTGGGGCTGGGCGGCACTGTGGACGAGCGGCCGGTTGCACGCGGGCGCCGATCCCGACGCCGCCTACCTGCCGTTCGACGCGCGGGCCGCGGGCCATGTCCCGGGTGAGGGCGGCGCGATCCTGATCCTCGAGTCGGCGGCGGCCGCCACCGCCCGGGGAGCGCGCAGCTACGGCGAGATCGCCGGATACGCCGCGACGTTCGATCCCGGGCCCGGAACCGGTCGCGAACCGGCCCTGCGCGCGGCGATCGAACGGGCGCTCGCCGATGCCGGACTCGCGCCGAGCGATATCGACGTGGTGTTCGCCGACGCCGCGGGTCTGCCCGAGCACGATCAGATCGAGTCCGACGCCGTCACCGCGGTCTTCGGTCACCGCGGCGTCCCCGTCACCGCACCGAAAACCATGACGGGACGGCTGTATTCGGGAGCGGGCCCCCTCGATGTCGCCACCGCGCTGCTCGCCATGTCGACCGGCGAGATCCCACCGACGATCAACGTCACCCCGAACGCCGACTCGCCACTGGACCTGGTGGTCGGTGGGGTGCGGCACGCGACGGTGCGTGCCGCACTCGTCCTGGCACGCGGCTACGGCGGATTCAACTCCGCCATGGTCGTGTCCGCACCCGAAGGAAGGGAAATCTCATGACATTCACCCTCGACGACCTGACCCGGATCCTCCTCGAAGGCTCCGGCGAACCCGAGAACGTCGACCTGGAGTCCGACATCCTCGACCTCACCTTCGACGATCTCGGCTACGACTCCCTCGCGATGCTCGAGACCGCCAGCCGCGTCGAACGCGAATTCGGGGTGACCCTCGACGACTCGACCGTGATCGAAGCGACCACACCGCGCACCTTTCTCGACGCGGTGAACGCCCTTCTCCCCGTTCGCACCCCCTAGAAGGAGTCATCATGTCGAAAATGCACGCAGTGGTCACCGGTGCCACCAGCGGTATCGGGCTGGCCGTGGCCCGGCTGCTCGCCGGCAACGGGCACACCGTCTACCTCGGCGCGCGCACCGCGGAGAACGTCGCCACCACCGTCAAGGAGTTCACCGAAGCCGGCCTCGAGGTGGACGGCAGCGCCGTCGACGTGCGTTCGGGTGAGTCGGTGCACGAGTTCATCGAAGCCGCCACCGCCCGGTTCGGCCCGGTGGACGTGCTGGTCAACAACGCGGGTATCAGCGGCGGCGGCGTCACCGCGGACCTGGTGGACGAGATCTGGGACAACGTCATCGACACCAACCTCAACAGCGTCTTCCGGATGACGCGCGAGGTGCTCAACACCGGCGGGATGCGCCACCGCAGCCGCGGCCGGATCATCAACATCGCCTCGACCGCCGGCAAGCAGGGCGTGGTCCTCGGCGCACCGTACTCGGCATCCAAGCACGGTGTCGTCGGGTTCACCAAGGCGCTCGGCAACGAGCTCGCGCCGACCGGCATCACCGTCAACGCGGTCTGCCCCGGCTACGTGGAAACGCCGATGGCGCAGCAGGTTCGGCGGAACTACGCGAGCCTGCAGCAGAGCACCGAGGACGCGGTGATGGCGAAGTTCACCGCCAAGATCCCGCTCGGCCGCTACTGCACTCCGGAGGAAGTGGCGGGCCTGGTCGGCTATCTCGCCTCCGACACCGCCGCGTCCATCACCGCCCAGGCGATGAATGTCTGTGGCGGACTCGGGAATTACTGAAAGGGGATCGACCATGTCCGCATCCGTATCCGTCACCACCACCGGCCATGCCGAACATTCGATCGAGATCGCCGCGCCCGCGGCGACCGTCTACCGGCTGCTCGCGGAGGTGGAGAACTGGCCACAGTTGTTCCCGCCCACCATTTTCGCCGACTACCTCGACAACGACGACCGAGAGCAGCGCATCCGGATCTGGGCCACCGCGGGCGAGAGCGTCAAGCATTGGGTGTCGCGCCGGGTACTCGATCCGGAGCAACGCCGCATCGAGTTCCGCCAGGAGGTCAGCAGCGCGCCGATCGCCGCGATGGGCGGCACCTGGATCATCGAGGCGCTCTCGGTGAATCGGAGCAACGTACGCCTGCTGCACGACTACCAGGCCACCGAGGAAGACCAGCTGAGCTGGATCGACCAGGTGGTCGACCGCAATTCGACCACCGAGCTCGCCGCGCTGAAGCGCAATATCGAACTCGGCGACGCGGGCACCGACGCGACGTTCTCCTTCGAGGACACCGTCGAGGTGGCGGGCACGGCCGCCGATGTGTTCGGGTTCATCAGCCAAGCGCAGCTGTGGCCGGAGCGGCTGCCGCATGTGGCGGGGGTCGAGCTCATCGAACCGGGTCCCGGCATCCAGTCACTGGCGATGGACACGGTGGCGATGGACGGTTCCCAGCACCGCACCATGTCGTATCGCATCGTGTTCCCGGACACCATGATCGCCTACAAGCAGCTGACCATGCCCGCGCTGATGACGCTGCACACCGGGTACTGGACCGTGCGGCCGTCCGAGGGCGGGGTGGCGGTGTCGTCGCAGCACAGCGTGGTGATCAACACCGACAACATCACCGCGGTCCTCGGTCCCGACGCCGATGTGGCGACCGCGAGGGAGTACGTGCAGCGGGCGCTGAGCACCAACAGCATGGCCACCCTGGCCCATGCCAAGAAGTTCGCCGAGGAACGGTCATGAGCTCCGCGGAGGCGAGCGCGGCACTCCTGTCCCCGGGCGTGCACCGGATCACCCTGGACGCGGCGGGAATTCCGATGTCCGGCCTGCTCAGTACGCCCGCCTTGGCCCTGCCTCGTGCCACCATCGTCGCCCTGCACGGGGCAGGGATGTCCGCCGCGTACTTCCACGGCCGCGCCCACCCGGACGTGTCGCTGCTCAGCACCGCCACCCGGCTGGGCTACGCGGTGCTGGCACTGGACCGCCCCGGCTACGGTGCCTCGGTCGACGCCCTGCCGGACGGTCAGTCGCTGACCGACCAGGCCGAGACCGTACGTGCCGCGCTCGCCGACTTCACCGCCGACAACGAGGTCGGCGCCGGGATGTTCCTGCTCGGGCACTCCTTCGGCGGCAAGCTCGCCCTCACCATGGCGACCGAGAGCGAGTTCTGCGGCGTCGACGTCTCGGGCTGCGGGCACCTCTACAGCGAGGACACCGAAACCAAGATGTGGCAACGCAATTGGGGCGATCTCCAGTTGTATCCGCCCGGCACCTTCGCCCGGTCGGGCGCGGCGGTGGACTCGACGCCGATACTGGAACTGGTCGACGCCGCCGCCTGGCCGCAGACCTTCGCCGAACTGGCCGATCGCATCCGGATTCCGGTGCGGTTCAGCTTCGCCGAGCAGGAGAAGTGGTGGCGCACCGACGATGCCGCGCTCGCCGACCTGTCCGCCCTGCTCGCCTCGGCGCCCCGCCGCGGCTTGACCCGCGTCCCGCAGGCGGGCCACAACATCAGCCTGGGCTGGGCGGCCAGGGCCTATCACACGAGTGCGCTGGCCTTTTTCGAAACCTGCCTGCTCGACCCCATCGCGGCCTGAGCGAGAGGACACCGCTGTGACCGAGGAATACACGCTGCCGTTCACCTCCGACGGTGACCTCGACCGGATCGACGAACTGCGCCTGCGTAAGGAACTGGCTGAGCTCGGCCCCGATCCGGCCGCGACCGAGCGCCAGCACGCCAAGGGCAAACTGACCGCCCGCGAACGGATCTCGCTGCTGCTGGATCCGGACTCGTTCACCGAACTCGAACCGTTGCGCAGGCATCGGGCCACCGGGTTCGGCCTCGAGCACAGCAGGCCCTACACCGACGGCGTGGTGGCCGGCTGGGGCACCGTCGACGGACGCACCACCTTCGTCTACGCCCACGACTTCCGGATCTTCGGCGGTGCGCTGGGCGAGGCGCACGCCGAGAAGATCCACAAGGTCATGGATTTGGCGATCACCGCGGGGGCGCCGCTGGTGTCGCTGAACGACGGTGCGGGCGCCCGGATCCAGGAGGGTGTCGCCGCCTTGGCCGGCTACGGGGGCATCTTCCGGCGCAATACCGCAGCCTCGGGGGTGATTCCCCAGATCAGCGTCATGCTGGGGCCCTGTGCGGGCGGGGCCGCCTACTCCCCCGCCCTGACCGATTTCGTCCTGATGGTGCGCGGCACCGCGCAGATGTTCATCACCGGGCCCGAGGTGGTCACCGCCGTCACGGGCGAATCGGTGACCCTCGACGGATTGGGCGGCGCCGACATCCACGCCGAGCGCTCCGGTGTCGCGCACTTCGTCCACGACGACGAGGCGACCTGCCTCGCCGATGTGCGCTACCTGCTCTCCTTTCTGCCACAGAACAACCGGGAACTGCCGCCGGTGGTGCCCACCGACGACCCGGTCGATCGGCCATGCCCCGCGCTCGGCGATCTCGTCCCCGACACCGGGACCACGCCCTACGACATCCGCGCGGTGATCGCCGAAATCGTCGACGACGGCGCGTATCTGGAGATCCAGGAACGCTGGGCCGCCAATATCGTCATCGCGCTGGCCCGGATGAACGGTCAGACAGTCGGTTTCGTCGCCAACCAACCACAGTGCCTGGCAGGCACTCTCGATATCAGCGCCAGCGAGAAGGCCGCACGCTTCGTCCAGATGTGCGATGCGATGAACATCCCGCTGGTCACCCTGCTCGATGTGCCGGGGTTCCTGCCCGGGGTCGGCCAGGAACACAGCGGCATCATCCGGCACGGCGCGAAGCTGCTGTACGCCTACTGCAACGCGACCGTGCCGCGGATCTCGATCGTGCTGCGCAAGGCCTACGGCGGCGCCTACATCGTCATGGACTCGCGCAGTGTCGGTGCCGATCTGGCGCTGGCCTGGCCGACCAACGAGATCGCGGTGATGGGCGCACAGGGCGCCGCGAACGTGGTCTTCCGCAAACAGATCGCCGCCGCCGGCGACCCCGACGCGGCCAGGACCGAGCTCGTTGCCCGGTACGCCCGCGAGTTGATGCATCCCTACTACGCCGCCGAGCGCGGCCTGGTCGACGACGTCATCGACCCGGCCGACACCCGTTCGATCCTCATCAGATCACTGAACATGTTGCGCGCCAAGCATTCCGAGCCGCCGGTGCGCAAGCACGGCAACCCACCCCAGTAGGAGGACCACATGTCCGATTCCCTAGCGCTGGTCGATTCCCGAAACGATCCGAGCGAAGAGATGATCGCCGCCGTCGCCGCGGTGTTGCTGACCTATGACGAGCAGGCCGAAGAGCTGTCGCCGCCCCAGGCGGTGTGGCCCTACACCCGGTTTCGCGATCCGCGCGGCTGGCGCTAGCCCATGGCCCGACCCGACGATCTGATCGGCACCTGGCAACTCGCGTCGTTCCACGACACCGATCCCACGGGCACGCCGACGCCCGGCCCACTCGGCGCCGAGCCCGCCGGGTTCCTCACCTACACCGCGTCCGGCCACCTCTCGGTCGCGATGATGCGCACCGCCCCCGGCGAACCCGCGTTCATGGGATACGCGGGCCGCTGGAGCGTCGACGACGGCGTCCTGCGCCATCACATCCTCGTCTGCTCACGCACCGACTGGGTCGGCGAGGAACAAGTCCGCATCGCCGAGCTGACCGACGGTCTGCTCACCATCCGCACCACCCCCGACAACGGCCGCGTCGTGCAGTGGCGCAGGGCCGAAGCAGCACAGGAGAAGCATGCGATTCGAAGGTAAGACCGCTCTGATCACCGGATCGAGCGAGGGCATCGGCTACGCGATCGCGGCGGCGCTGGTCGCCGAGGGCGCGAAGGTGGTACTCACCGGGCGCCGCGAGAAGGAACTGGCCGAGGCGGCGGACACCCTGGGCGCGGCCTGGATCAGCGGCGACATCGCCGATCCGGACACCGCGCACCACGCCGTCGACCACGCGGTCGAGCAGTTCGGTGGCCTCGACCTCCTGGTGTGCAATGCCGGAATCCTCATTCCCGGTGCGATTTTCGCCCAGCCGATGGCGGAAGTGAACCGGATCATCGACGTCAACCTGCGCGGCACCATCGCCACCGTCGCCGCGGCGGTGCCCGCGCTGGGCAAGCAGACCGGTTCCTCGATCGCGGTCATCTCCTCCGCCATCGGCCGCAAGCCGGGACCGGGCACCGGCATCTACGGCGCTACCAAGGCAGCCCTGCAATACCTGGTGCCGACGTGGGCAAGCGAACTCGGCCCCAGGGGAATTCGAGTCAACGGCGTCTGTGCCGGCATCACCGAGACCCCGGGCTTCCGCGCGGGCGCCGAGGCGATCGCAGGACTGGAGGAAGGCGTCGTCGCCACGAACGTGATCAAACGCATCGCCACCGCCGACGAGGTCGCGGCGCCGGTACTGACCCTGCTCGATTCCGCGGGCGCCGGTTTCGTCACCGGCTCGATCTGGGACATCGACGGCGGCTACGGACTCGGAGCACACCATGGCTGACCATGACGTGATCGTCGTCGGGGCGGGGCACAACGGCCTCACCGCCGCCGCCTACCTCGCCAAGGCGGGCCTGGATGTCGTGGTCCTGGAGGCCAAGTCGGAGATCGGCGGTGGCGTCGTCAGCGAGGCGGTGACCCTGCCCGGTCACCAGCACGACCTGCACGCCGCCGCACACATCTTCATCCACGGCAATCCGATGATCCTCGACGACGAACTGGGCCTGCTCGCCGAGCACGGGCTGAGCTATGTCTATCCCGACCCCAGCATGTCGGTGGTGTTCCCCGACGACGACTTCATCGCCTTCTATCACGACGTGCACAAGACGGCCGAGACGATCGCGCGGATCTCCCCCGTCGACGCCGAGAACTACCTGCGTTTCTACGAATTCGCGAGCCCGCTGCTCGACCAGCTGCTGCCCGCGATGTTCCGCCCGCCGGCCCCGCTCGGCGCGCTGTTCGCGCAGCTGGAACAGTCCGAGATCGGTCAGGAGACGATGCGGGTGCTCATGATGAGCTACCTCGACGTCTGCCACGAATGGTTCGTGCACCCGAAAGTCAAAGCGGCCCTGTGCCGTTGGGTGTCGGAGCTGCTGATCTCGCCGGACGAGGGCGGCACCGGCGCCTTCCTGCTGCTGATGGTGCCGTTCATCCATCGCTACGGCATGGGTTTCGCGGTGGGCGGCTCGCAGTCACTGTCCGACGCGCTCGCCGCCGCGCTGCGCGGCTACGGCGGCACCATCCACACCGGCGCGAAGGTCGAGCGGTTCCGGTTCGACGGCGACCGGGTCACCGGGGTGCGCTGCGCCGACGGCACCGAGTTCAGCGCGCGTCGCGCTGTCCTGGCCGACCTCAATATCAAGCAGCTGCCCGCGATGGTGGAGCACCGATTCGGCGCCGAGTGGGAGCGCAAGGTCGATCGGATCAAGTCCGCCGGTTTCCGCCTGGTCGCCGGGCATCTCGTCCTGAGCGAGGCGCCCGAGTTCCGTGCCGGGCCGGAGGTCACCGAAGCCGGTTTCCAGGAGGTCGCCCTCGATCTGCCCGACCTGCTGCGTACCTTCGACCAGCTCAAATACGGCGAACCGGTGCACACCATCCCGACGGTCTCGACCGCCACCCGCTGGGACCCCAGCAGGGCTCCCGCCCCGCATCACACGCTCTACCTGCTCGGTTACGCCCCGATGGAGCTGGCCGAGGGCGATTGGGACAGCCGCAAGGAGGAGATCTTCGATCAGGTCTTCGCCACCTTCGCGCAGATGACCACCAATATCGGCCCCGATCAGGTGCTGTCACGGGTGGTGCACAGCCCATTGGACATGGAGCGCTACAACGACGCCTGGGTGGACGGCGATCCCGGCCACTTCGGCTGCCAGCTGTTCCAGTTCATGGGTATGCGACCGCTGCCGAACATGGGCTACCGGCTGCCCGCCGAGGGCTTCTATCTCGTCGGGCCGTCCACTCATCCCGGTCAGGGTGTCACCGGTGGCGCGAGAGCCGCCGCGCTGGCGGTCCTCGCCGACCTGGGAATGGGCGCCTGATGAACATCGAACCCGGCCCCGCCGAAGTCCAGGAAGCGATCACCGAGCTCCTGCGCACCGAGGAGCTCGCCGCATTGGCCACCATCGACGAGCAGGGCGCGCCGTCGACCTCGGCCATGCACATCGCCGCCGACGGTCTCATCGCCTACATGCACACCTTCCAATTCAATCGCAAACACGCTCAGATGCAACAGAATCCGAATGTCAGCTACGTGGTGAGCCATATTCCACCCGGCGGTTTCGCGGGTCGCCACGCCATTCGTTCGGTGCAGATCCAGGGTCGCGCCACGCTGGTCACCGATCCCGCCGAGATCCAGCGTGCCGTCACCCTCAGCTTCGAGCAGTTCCCGTGGCTCGCCGATATCTCGCTCTACGACAATGTCAAACTCCCCGACGAAGGCCAGCAGGTGTTCTATCGCATCGAACCGACCCGCGGACTGTGGGCCGATCACCGGGTCCGCCAGCTCTGGCGGGTGTTCCTGGAATTCAGCTACGACGGCCGCACCGTCACCGGTTGCCGCCCTTACCATTCGGCGCGCCGAACTGGGTGAGTTCAGGCTGTGAGGTCGCACAGTCCGCTTGACTCGGCCTATCGGAAACTGATCAGCTGGCTGATGTGTTCAACGTTGGGTGGGGAAGATCTCGTCGGCTGAGCCGAGCTCTCACGATCGTCGCGACGGCCGTGGTCGTGTCGTCCATCGGCACCGCCGCGGCCGTTGCAGCGCCGCCGGTGATACGAACGCCCGCAGGCGGTTTCGAGGATTTGATCGTGCCGTCGAGCATGGGCCCGATCAAGGTCCAGGTGCAATGGGCGGCGCGCGGCGGCAGCTCCGCGCTGTATCTGCTCGACGGTCTGCGCGCCCCCGACGACCACAGCCAATGGACCACCGACACCGACGCCCTGCGCCAATTCGCCGGCGACAACGTTACTTTGGTGTTCCCGGTCGGCGGCCACTCCAGCTTCTACACCGACTGGTACCGACCCAGCAGCACCAACGGCCAGAAGACGACCTACCGGTGGGAAACGTTCCTCACCCGCGAACTGCCCGATTTCCTTGCCAGATATGGGGTCTCGCGTACCAACAACGCCATCGTCGGCGCGTCCATGGGCGGCAACGCCGCACTCACCCTCGCCGCCCACCATCGTGATCAGTTCCGCTTCGCCGGTTCGTTCTCCGGCTTCGTCAACCCGACCTACCCGATGTGGAACCAGGCCATGCGCGTCGCCATGCTCGACGAGGGCAATTTCAATGTCGACGACATGTGGGGCCCGGCAGGCGATCCCGCGTGGGCCCGCAACGACGCCACCGCCCAGGTCGAGCGACTGCGCGGCCTGCCCCTTTACGTGACCACCGGCAACGGCATCCCCGGCGCCGCCGATGTGCCCTACGGCCTCGGCAACACCCTCAACGCGATGAGCCTCGAGGCGATGACGGTGGTCGCCGCGGGCATCTTCCGCGACCGGGCCACCGCCCTCGGGGTCTCCGCCAGGGTCGACATCGTCAACGGCACCCACAACTGGCCGTACTGGCAACAGGCCCTCACCACCGCTCGCCCGATGATCTTGGACGCGCTGTCGGCCTGACTCCGAAGCCGCGGCCGTGGCCGATTGCTACCGTGCTGACATGTCAGACAGGTCCCCCTCGGCCCGCGTCCTCGTGCTCGGCGGCGCCCGCTCCGGAAAATCCGCCTTCGCCGAGGCCGTGCTGACCGACGCACCCTCGGTTCGCTATCTGGCCACCGCCGTGGTCGATCCCGCCGATCACGACTTCGCCGACCGGATCGCCGTCCACCGTGACCGCCGCCCCGAACACTGGACGACCGTCGAGAACACCGAGCCCGCAACGGTTCTCGCCACCGCGGCGCCCGCGACCCTGCTCGACGATATCGGCACCTGGCTCACCGCCCGCCTCGACGCCCGCGACGCCTGGGACGCACCGCGCGGCACCGTCACCCCCGACTGCGACACGCTCGTCGAGGCTGTCGCGGCCTACCGGGAACGGCTGGTGATCGTATCGCCCGAGGTAGGCATGGGCGTGATCCCCGCAACCCGCTCGGGGCGGCTGTTCCGCGACGAGATCGGCGCGCTGAACCAGCGTCTCGCGCAGGCGTGCGACGAGGCGTACCTCATCGTCGCCGGGCTGCCGCTTCGATTGAAATGAGCCGGGTCGGTCGCCGCCGTGCACCGTGATCCGGGCAAGATGGGCGTCGAACACCCCGCACCACCTCCGAAAGGCTTGCCAGTGACGCACGGATTCGACCCGGTCGCGGCCCCGGACGCGCAGGTACGCGCGGCGGCTGAGCAGCGCCAGACGCAGCTCACCAAACCGGCCGGATCACTGGGACGGCTCGAGGAACTCGGCAACTGGGTCGCCGCGTGCCAGGGCGTATGCCCACCCCAGCAGTTCGAACGCGCCAGGGTCGTGCTGTTCGCGGGCGACCACGGCGTGGCGAAGCACGGTGTCTCGGCGTATCCGAGCGAGGTCACCGCGCAGATGGTGGCCAATTTCCTGGCGGGCGGCGCGGCCGTGAACGCGCTGGCCGCCGTCGCGGGCGCGACCGTGCGGGTCGTCGACATCGCCGTCGACGGTGACACCGAACCCTCGGTGGCCCAGCACAAGGTGCGTCGCTCGAGCGGCTCCATCGATCGCGAGGACGCGCTCACCGACGCCGAGGTCACCGCCGCACTGGCCGCGGGTCGCGCGATCGCCGACGAGGAAATCGACGCGGGCGCCGACCTGCTCGTCGCCGGTGACATGGGCATCGGCAACACCACCCCCGCCACCGTCCTCATCGCCGTCCTCACCGGCACCGAACCCGTCGCCGCGGTCGGCCGCGGCACCGGCGTCGACGACCGGGGCTGGATCCGCAAGGTCGCCGCCATCCGCGACGGCATGCGCCGCGCCCGCCCGGTCGCCACCGACCCCGTCGACCTGCTCCGCGTCGCGGCGGGCGCCGACTTCGCCGCCATGACCGGTTTCCTCGCCCAGGCGGCCGTCCGTCGCACGCCCGTGCTGCTCGACGGCGTCGTGGTCACCGCCGCGGCCCTGGTCGCCGAGGACCTCGCCGCGGGCGCGAAAGCCTGGTGGCTGCCGGCCCACCGCTCCACCGAACCGGCTCACGACCTGGCCTTGAAGCACCTGCGCCTGACCCCGCTGATCGACCTCGAGATGCGCCTCGGCGAAGGCTCCGGGGCCCTGACCGCCCTCCCGATCCTGCGGGCCGCGGTCGCCACCCTCGCCGAGATGTCGACCTTCGCCGACGCGGGCGTCAGCACCTCGGCCGAGGAATCGGACACCGTCGACCTGGCCAAGTGAACGCGCTCCGGCTCGCGGTCTCCTGGCTGACGATCGTCCCGATCACCGGCCCGGCAGTCGTCGACCGGCGCACAGCGGGCCACGCGATCTCGCTCGCCCCGCTGATCGGGCTCGCTCTCGGAGCGTTCGCGGCGGGCGCCCTCTGGTTACTGGTCAACGCGGGCCTGACCGCCCTGCTCGCCGGTCTCCTCGTCGTCGGCCTGCTCGCCCTGCTCACCCGGGGCATGCACCTCGACGGCCTGGCCGACACCGTCGACGGGCTCGGCAGCTATGGTCCGCCCCAGCGCGCCCGCGAGATCATGAAGTCCGGCGGCGCGGGCCCGTTCGGCGTGGCCGCGCTCATCTTCGCCGTCGCCGTCCAAGCGGTGGCTTTCGCGACGCTGGCCGATCAGCACCGCTGGCTCGCGCTCGTCCTCGCCGTCACCGTGAGCCGGGTCGCCGTCGTGCCTGCGTGCCGCACCGGCATCCGCGCCGCCCCCGACGCCGGTTTCGGCGCGTTGGTCGCGGGCACGCAGCCACGCGCCGTCGTGCTGATCTGGACCGCGATCGCCGTCGGCATCGCGGTGTGGGCGGTGCCAGACAACCTCTGGCTCGGCCCCGTTGTCGTGATCGCCGCCCTCGCGGCGACCGTTGTGGTCACCCGGCACTGTGTCCGCCGTTTCGAGGGCCTGTCCGGCGATATTCTCGGCGCAGTAGTGGAGATCACGGTTTCGATTGCTGCAGTGGGCTTCTCGCTGGCGTTATAGCGAAACGCTCAGTTACCGCAAACTCGTACTGGTCACAAGTCCAGGATATCGGCGATTGTGTGCTCCCACAGACCGTCCGGTCAACGGTACTCGGGTGCGTCGCCAGCACACCGGTGGCAATACAGTGGAGCGCATGTCATCCGAGCGCCTCTACTTCCGCCAGCTGCTGTCCGGCCGGGATTACGCCGTCGGCGATCCGATCGCCACGCAGATGCGCAATTTCGCGTATCTGATCGGCGACCGGGAGACCGGCGAGACCCTCCTGGTCGATCCCGCCTACCAAGCGGCCGACCTGGTCGACGTCGCGGAGGCCGACGGCATGCGCGTATCCGGCGTGCTCGCCACCCACCATCATCCCGACCACGTCGGCGGCACCATGCTCGGTTTCACCCTCGGCGGCGTGGCCGAACTGCTCGAGAAGACCAGCGTCCCGGTCCATGTCAACAAGCTCGAACTGGACTGGGTCGCCCAGACGACCGGCATCGCCCCCAGCGAACTGACCGGCCACGACCACGGCGACAAGGTGAAGGTCGGCGCCTTCGAGATCGAGTTACTCCACACGCCCGGTCACACCCCGGGCAGCCAGTGCTTCCTGTTCGACGGCCGCCTCATCTCCGGCGACACCCTGTTCATCGACGGCTGCGGCCGCACCGACTTCCCCGGCGGCGACACCGACGAGATGTTCCGCAGCCTGCGCCAACTCGCCGCTCTCGACGGCAACCCGGTCGTCTACCCCGGCCACTGGTACTCCGAAGCCCCCAGCGCCGCGCTGTCCTCCGTCCGCGAGTCCAACTACGTCCTGCGTCCGAAGTCCCTCGGCGAGTGGCAGGCGTTGATGCCGGGCTGAACGAACAGCAGGAGAGCGGGCCCCTACGCCAGGGACCCGCTCTCGAATGCTGTTGTGACGCTTACAGAGTCCGCATCCACCCGTGGGTGTCGGCGAAGGTTCCGCGCTGGATTCCGGTCAGCGTGTCGCGCAGCGCCATCGTCACCTCACCGGGTTCACCACCGCCGATGGCGAACTCACCCTCACCGGACTTCACCCAGCCGACCGGCGTGATCACCGCCGCCGTTCCGCAGGCGAACACCTCACTGATCTCCCCGGATTCGGCGCCCTTGCGCCATTCCTCCACCGAGATCTTGCGCTCCTCCACCGGGTAGCCGGAGTCGGCGGCCAGGGTGAGCAGCGAGTCGCGGGTGATACCGGGCAGCAGCGAACCCGACAGCTCGGGGGTCACCAGCCGCGCCTCCGAGCCGGTGCCGAACACGAAGAACAGGTTATTGGTGCCCATCTCCTCGACATAGCGACGCTCGCAGGCGTCCAGCCAGACCACCTGGTCACAGCCCTCGTCGGTGGCCTGCGCCTGCGCGAGCAGCGACGAGGCGTAGTTGCCCGCCACCTTCGCCTCACCGGTGCCGCCGGGAGCCGCGCGCACGTACTCGGTCGACAGCCACACCCGCACCGGCTTCACACCGCGCGGGAAGTAGGCCCCGGCAGGCGAGGCCAGCAGCAGGTACTTGTAGGCCGACGCGGGCTTCACGCCCAGGCCCGCCTCGGTGGAGAACATGAACGGCCGCAGGTACAGCGAGTCCTCGCCACCGGCCGCGGGCACCCAGTCGGCGTCGACGTCGAGGAGCTGGCGCACGGACTCGATGAACAGTTCCTCGGGCAGTTCCGCCATCGCCATCCGCGCGGCCGAGCGGCGGAACCGCGCGGCGTTGGCATCGATGCGGAAGGTCGCGATCTCGCCGCCGGGCTGGCGGTAGGCCTTGAGCCCTTCGAAGATCGCCTGGCCGTAGTGGAACACCATGGTCGCCGGGTCCATCGAGAGCGGGCCGTACGGTTCGACGCGCGCGTTGCCCCACCGGCCGTCGGCGTAGTCGATCGACACCATGTGATCGGTGAAGAATCGTCCGAAACCGGGGGCCGCCAGTACCTCGTCCCGCCGCTGCGCCGGGGTGGGCGCGGGATGCGGGATACGGGTGAACTGTGCGGCGACTGTCATGGTGGGAATCCTATCCGGGCCGATTCGGTGCTGTCTCGCCCCCACTACGGGGGAGTTACTTGGTCTTGGTGTCGACGAAGGGCGGCTTGACGACCGCGGCGCGCAGCTTGCGCCCACGGACGTCGACCTCCACCTCGTCGCCGGGTTCGAGCTTCGCGTCGGTGTCGAGCAGCGCCAGCGCGATGCCGACCTTGAGCGACGGTGAGAACGTCCCCGAGGTGGTCTCGCCGACCGGCTCGCCGTCGCGGAGCACGGTCTGGCCCTGGCGCAGCACGCCGCGATCCAGTGCCTTCAGTCCCATCAGCGTACGGCGCGGGCCGTCGGCCTTCTCCTGCTCGAGCGCGGCCTTGCCCCAGAATTCCGGCTTCTTCCAGCCCACGGCCCAGCCGGTGCGGGCCTGGTTCGGGGTGATGTCGAGGGACAGTTCGTGTCCGTGCAGCGGGTAGCCCATCTCGGTGCGCAGGGTGTCGCGCGCGCCGAGTCCGGCCGCCTGGCCGCCCTCGGCCTCGACCTGCGCGATCAGTGCACGGAACAGCGGCTCCGCGTCTGCCCACGTCGGCAGCAGCTCGTAGCCGTGCTCGCCGGTGTAGCCGGTCCGGCACACGCGCACCGGGCGGCCCTGCCACTCGGCGTCGGCGTAGGCCATGTACTCCATCTCGGTGGGCAGGCCGAGTGCGGTGAGCACTTCGGTGGCCTTGGGCCCCTGCACCGCGAACACCGCGTAGTCGCGATGCTGGTCGGTGACGGTGATGCCCTCGGGAGCGACCTTGCGCAACTCGGCGACCACCGCCGCGGTGTTGGCCGCGTTCGGCACCAGGAACACCTCGTCGTCGCTGACGTAGTAGGCGATCAGGTCGTCGATCACGCCGCCGTCCTCGGCACAGCACAGGGTGTACTGCGCCTTGCCCGGCTGGATCCGGCCCAGGTCGTTGGTCAGCGCCGAGTTCACGAAAGCCGCAGCTCCCCGACCCGCCACCGTCGCCTTACCGAGGTGGCTCACGTCGAAGAGCCCGACCGTGGTGCGCACCGCCGTGTGCTCGCCGACCGTGCCCGCGTACTGCACGGGCATCTCCCACCCACCGAACGGCGCGAAGGTGGCGCCGAGTTCGACATGAACAGCGTGGATGGGGCCCTCGAGCAGCGCGGTGTCGGTCATGGGCAGAGTTTATCGGGCGGCGCGCCTACCGCTTCCTGCCCCCGTAATTGCGGGGATCCGACCGGTTTCGCGCGTCGTCCGCCGGTGCGAGGATGGCGGGCATGAACCTCCGTCGGATCGGCGTCTCCGGCTCGACCGGATAGATCGACCTCGGCTGCCTCAGCCAGGTGAACAGCGCGGCCCCGCCACCGAGGGTGCACGGGTGACGCTGTCCGCGTCGAAAGATCGTGACGCCCAACGGCGGTAGTGTTCTGGGTGTGAGTGAGTTGCCCCGAGCACGCTTCGGCCATGTCGCCCGGATGGACGACACGATGAGCCGGGCGGTGTCCCGTATTCCGGAATCGTCGGTCGATCGCGGCATGCTGCGGTTGACCCGGTCCGCCAACACCGGCGGTCTATGGCTGGCCGTGGCGGCGGCGCTCGCGGTGAAGCCGGGTCCCCCGCGACGGGCGGCGTTGCGCGGCGTCATAGCGCTGGGTGGCAGCAGCTTCGTCGTCAACCTCGTGCTCAAGACGCTGATCCCGCGGCGGCGGCCGCCGGCCGAACTGATGCCGCTGGGCCGCAGGCTGGTCGCCGCGCCGGTGTCGTCGTCCTTCCCGTCCGGCCACAGCGCCAATGCCGCCGCCTTCGCCACGGCCGTCGCCCTGGAGAGCCCGCGCGCCGCGCTCGCCGTCGCGCCGGTGGCCGCCGCCGTCGCCTACTCGCGCATCCACACCGGCGCGCACTGGCCGTCCGACGTGCTGGTCGGCGCCGGCGTCGGCACCGCTGTCGCTCTCACCACCCGCCGCTGGTGGCCGATTCGCGAATCCGACGAGGCCGACGCCCACGTCGTGCACGACGCGCCCATCCTCGCCGACGGCAAAGGTCTGCTGCTGCTGGTGAATCCCCGCTCCGGCGACTCCTCCTACGACCCCACGGCGGACATCGCCGAGGCCCTGCCCGCCGCGACCCTGGTACGCACCGAACCCGGCCGTGACGCCGTCGAGGTGTTGCAGGAAGCGGTCGACACCGCTGTCGCGACCGACAGCGACACCGCGGATCGCGCGGCGAGCGACCGCACCTCGGTCCTCGCGGTCGGCGCCGCGGGCGGAGACGGAACCATCGCCGCGGCGGCAGCCGTCGCGGTCCGCAACAACCTGCCCCTGGTCGTCATCCCCGCCGGCACCCTGAACCACTTCGCCCGCGACCTCGGCGTCTACGACCTGCGCGAGGTGGCCGATGCCACCGGCACCGGCGAAGCCGTCGAAGTCGACATCGCCGCAGTCGAACTCGACACCACCGACGGCCCCTACACCCACCATTGGATCAACACCGCGAGCATCGGTGCCTACCCCGAGCTGGTCCGCCTGCGCGAGAAGTGGGAAGACCGCTGGGGCAAGTGGCCCGCCTTCGCCGCCGCCCTCGTCGTCACGCTGCGCCGCGCGGAACCGATCCACATCCGGCTCGACGACCGCTGGCACGACATGTGGTTCCTGTTCATCGGCAACGGCCCCTACCACCCGCACGGCGCTGTGCCCGCTTTCCGCTCCCGCCTGGACGAGGGCCTGCTCGACGTCCGCTGGCTCCGCGCCGATGTCCGGTTCTCCCGGACCCGCGCCGTCATCGCCCTGATGCTCGCCGCCATCGGGCACAGCCGCGTCTACGGCGAACGTCAGATGCACGAACTCACCGTCACCTCGAGAACCCCCGTCGCCGTCGCCGCGGATGGCGAAGTAGTGGGTATCGCAACCACTTTCCGTTTCTCGGTGGCGGGCCGGATCCCGGCCTACCGCCGTAACGAGGACAACCCCCGCTGGGAAAACCGCCCACGACCCCACCACCGCCGCCCCCTGGCCTGGCTCACCGACCGCCGACGCTGACTTCCTCACAAACCCGTCTCGTCTCGATCACCATCGCCCACAACAGCCTTGCGCCCCCGGCCGTGGGTACCGAGGATGGGTAGATGAGCTCGCCGGACGGGGGACGTCCGATCACCGCAACCGAAGCCGCCCGCCGCTGGGACCCGTGGACCCCGAGCGTGGTCGCCGCCCGCCTCGCCAGCTGCCCGGCCCCCTGGGCCGTCGCGGGCGGCTGGGCCCTCGACCTCTTCGCGGGCGCGATCTCCCGCGCCCACGACGACATCGAAATCACCGTTCCCCGAACGGATTTCCCCCAGATCGCCGCCGCCTTCCCCGAATACGAATGGGACGTCGTCGGCAGCGGCGAGCTCTGGCCCTATGCCCTGGCCGCGGCCAACCCCGAACTCCATCAAACCTGGCTGCGCGACCCCTTCACCGGCGCCTTCCATCTCGACGTCTTCCGTGAACCGCACGACGGCGACACCTGGATCTGCCGCCGCGACCCCACGATCACTCTCTCCTACACCGAACTCATCCGCACCACGGCCAACGGCATCCCCTATCTCGTTCCCGAGGTCGTGCTGCTGTTCAAGGCGAAAGCCAACCGCCCCAAAGACCATGCCGATTTCCTCCGCGTCCTGCCCCTTCTCCCCGAGTACCGGCTCACCCGGCTGAATTCCTGGCTGACCCAGCTCTACCCGGATCACCCATGGCTGACCGAGATCTACGCGCCCGCCGTCGTCCCCACCACTGCGGAATAGCGCCAAACAGGCGGCGCGGAACCAACCGCGACCGGGCGATACCGCCGATCCGGAATCGAACGGTCGCCGAATTCATTCGGCCATCCGGCACCACTCTCGTCGATAGTCGGCCCAATCCTGCGGCGTGGCGGCGAAATCCACATACAAGGCCACACCGAAGTTCGCGCGGCCGACGTCGGTGTCGGTCAGGCCGAGACGAATCCCCCGTACCGCGGCGGCAACGGTCTCGGCAGTACCGTGACGGCCCGGGTCGTCGGCCCAGAAGGCGGGTGCTCCCATCAACAGATCGACTCCGTCCGGTGTCACCTCGGCGGCGAGCTCGGTCTGCTGCGCCACATACCCGCTGTAGAGAGCTCGGGTAGGCATCGCCGTGTCATAGGACATCACCGCCACCTGATCGGAGCGACGGGCGACCTCGGCGAAATAGGCTTGGCTCCACCATTTTCCGTGATCGGCGACAGCCGAACCCACCGAATGCAATCCGGGCAGCGGATCGATCACCGGCGCCGAGACCGACAGCTGGACGCGCGCCCCCGACGTCACGACCCGAGTCGCGTCGAGCAGCGCGAGAAATCCCGGCGACCCGGACCGAACGGGTTCGAGGTCGTAATGCACTCCGTCGAACCCGTAGGCCAGCACTCGCCGCGCCGATGCCACCACCCGCTCGCGCGAGGCCGCCGATTCCACATCCAGGCCGTCGAATTCGGGCTGCACGATGTCGCCGAGCCACGACTGCACCCGAATTGCCGGTAATCGCGCGTGCACCGCGTCGACAAACCATTGCGCCCGCGGTGCGAGATCGTCGCGCAGACTCCCGTCGTGTTCCAACGGTCCCGTATGGACGTACAGATCCCGAACTCCGGTACCTGCCAGCAACTTCCCGAGTCCGTCGATATCGGCGTCGGTCTTGCGCCCGTCCACCCAGGCATGACCGAGCCAGACCGCGTCTCTGCCTCGCGTCCGCGCCTGTTCGGACTGTTCGCCGATGTTGTGCACCAGCAGGGCGGCTACCACCCCCGCCACCGGCAGCGTCACCACAAGAACCAGCGCGAGCGCGATCACCGCACCCCGCGCCCACCACGACAGCGCCCGCCATTTCCCCCGCATCACTCCCCCTTGTCCGAGTGCCCCGATGCTACCGGCAGGTACCGACAAGCAAATTTACGACAAATCACCCACCCGTGAAACACTGTGCGCCGCTAAATAATTGAATGGAGCACCATGAAGTACGCCGTCACCCTCGGTTCCGCCGTCATCGCCGCCTTCGCGTTCGCGATCGCCACGCCGGCCGTCGCAACAGCGCAGCCCTCGAACTGCCACGCCTCCTACACCCCGTGCCTGCCCATCGTCAGCGATGTGGACTGCGAAGGCGGTAGCGGCAACGGCCCCGTCTACACCGGCCGCGTCACGGTGATCGGCCCCGACGACTACGGCCTCGACCGCGACGGAGACGGCATCGGCTGCGAGTGAACAGCACGAGGGGCGTGCGATGAACGACATCGCACGCCCCTCGGGATCAACTTCTCAGCGGTTGCCTTCAGGACCCCAGCCCTGGTCATTGGGCTTGCCCAGATCGGGACCATCCGGATGCTCGGGACCGCCGTAACCCGGCCCGCCCGTGCCCGGACCACCGGTGCCAGGACCGCCGTAACCCGGTCCGCCCGTGCCAGGACCCCCGTAACCCGGTCCGCCTGTACCCGGACCACCGGTGCCAGGACCCCCGTAACCCGGTCCGCCCGTGCCCGGACCACCGGTGCCAGGACCCCCGTAACCCGGTCCGCCTGTACCCGGACCACCGGTGCCGGGACCGCCCGCAGGCCCGCCGTAACCCGGTCCACCTTCTGGACCGCCGTAACCGGGACCGCCGTAACCCTGTCCGCCTTCCGGACCGCCGTACCCCGGCTGCCCGCCGAATCCCCCTGCGGGCCCGCCGTATTGCTGCGGGTATCCCGGCTCCGGGGTCTTCGCCGCGCCGGCGACCGGCCCACCGGTGACAAGCCGGTAGGCGTAGGTCGAGGCGATGATCGTCAACGGGATCGTGACGAGCAGGCCGAGGCCGCACAGCAGCGCACCGACGACGTTGATACCGAACAGCGCCAGCGCCAGCAGCAGCAGCGTTCCCGCGTTGCTCGAGATCGCCGAGAAACTCGACTTGATCGCGGTGACACCGTCCTGGTCACGGTCGATCACGAACTGCATCGTCCACCAGGTGAAGAACGCGACGACCAGGCCCGGCAACACACACAGCAGCAGGCCGATGCCGGTCGCCAGACCGACCAGCAGGCCGGCGATGATCACCGCACCCACATTGGTGAACTGGAAGAACGACCCAAATCCGGGCTTGTTGCCATCGGTTTCGTGCAGCGAGCCACGCACGAATGCCGCCGAGATCAGATATCCGATCACCGTGCTCACGATGGTGCCGAGGATCTGCCAGAGCCCGAACCCGAAACTGACACCGCCGTCATAATCGGTGTCGCCGGAGTTTCCGAGCCCGAACAGGAAGCTGATCACCGCCTGGATCAGGAATGCGACGACCACCATCCCGATCCACACGAGCGCGTTGTCTTTGAATTTCGTCCACCCGTACCCGATGGCGTCACCGACACTGAGCGTCGGTCCCGCCGGAGGATAACCGGGTTGCTGCTGTCCATATGTCATCCGAATCGCTTCCCCTCATCGTTCGAGACGGTCGCTGCCGCTCATATGAGTACTCCGATCCGACGTCACGGTCACGCCGACACAGCCGATCATGACATATGGAAAACGCTACTTGCCGGTGTTCTCGCGCTTCGGGAGTTTCCAGCCGGGACGAGGAAAATGGCAGGTGTAGCCGTCGGGGTAGCGAATCAGGTAGTCCTGGTGCTCGGGCTCGGCGTCCCAGAACGTGCTCGCCGGGGTCACCTCGGTGACGACCTTGCCCGGCCACAGGCCCGAGGCGTCGACATCGGCGATGGTATCGACGGCGACGCGGCGCTGATCGTCGTCGAGATAGAAGATCGCGGAACGGTAACTGCCGCCGAGATCGTTGCCCTGGCGATC
Source organism: Nocardia sp. NPDC056541 (assembly GCF_042794235.1). Taxonomy (NCBI): domain Bacteria; kingdom Bacillati; phylum Actinomycetota; class Actinomycetes; order Mycobacteriales; family Nocardiaceae; genus Nocardia; species Nocardia sp. NPDC056541. Next base: position 75,083 of record NZ_JBHTUD010000011.1, on the reverse strand, counting down.
CTTGGTGGTCGGATCGTGGATTTGGAACAGGAACTCGAGCAACGCGCGGTAGTCGGTCTGCGCCGGGTCGTATTCGATCTCGACGGCCTCGGCGTGGCCCGGGTGATTGCGGTAGGTGGGATTGTCGTTGGTGCCGCCGGTGTAGCCGACCCTGGTGGCCAGTACGCCGGGCTGCCGGCGGATCAGATCCTGCATGCCCCAGAAGCATCCACCGGCCAGAATCGCCTTACGAGTGTCGCTCACACATCCTCCTTCATGAGGGCTCAACGGTCGCACAAAACGGCCACAACCGCCTCTATGGAACACCGGTTTCAGCGCCGGAATTCCCGTCAGTATTGTTGCCGCCCGAGCGTTACCTCAGCAATGTCCACGTGCACTTTCAGGTCAGGCCAGGAAGTAGGAGGAAGACGGCGCGATGCCACGATTTGTCATTTCCCAGTGTTTGGCGATCGGATTGGCGGCAACAGCTCTGATGGGGACGGCGGCGACCGCCACGGGGGCTCACCCCGGCGCCGACGACTCGATCGCGCAGGACGCGGCGCCCTGCGAGGAACTACGACAGGCACGGCAGAACGGCCAGGGAGTCCGCGGGGCGAGCCCGGCGGCCGCGGGCCAGATCGACGCGGTGCTGATCACCGCGAAGAACCGCATGCCGATCGCGGGCGGCAAGATCGTCCTCACCGGCATCGACGCCTGTGGCGACAATATTCACCGGCACATGTCCACCGGGGCCAACGGGCAGGTGAGTTTCCGCGGACTACAGCCCGGGCGCTACCGGCTCACCGCCTACCGCAACGATTCGGCGACGCAGTCGGTCACCCGCGCCGATGTCGACCTGTCGACTCCGTCGCTCAAAACGATCCAGTTCACCGCCGACTGATCGAGGAGGCCGGGCCGGGCGCTGTCACCGCCCGGCCCGAAACCTGTTGACCCCCAGCGCGGTCGCGTGTCCCGTGATAGAAATCACCCCAGAGTGAAAAGGGGTGGTTTCCGCATGGAACCGACAGCCGAACAGCGGGCCGCGCTGGGCATGATCTGCGATACATTTCTCCCTGGCGACGGGCGCGGACTACCCGCCGCGACCGATATCGGCGCGGTCGACACGATCTTCCGTATCCTCGGGCGCAATCCTCGCGAGGCCGAGCAGAAGCAGCTGGCAACGCTGTTGGGACTGTGGGATTCTCGCCTCTTCGGTCTGTTCACCGGCCGCGGCCCACGCCGGTTCTCCACGCTCTCGCAGGAGCAGCGCGAGGCAGCCCTGCTGCGCTTGGCCGACTCCGGCCTCGCCCCCGCCCGGGCGATCTTCCAGGCGCTCAAGCAGGCTTCCCTGCTCGCCTACAACGTGAGTCCCGGGCCCACCGGAACGAATCCGCTGTGGGCGGAGATCGGCTATCCGGCGCCGGCCGGTCGGCTCGAGACCGCCCCGAAGCCGCCGCTGTCACCGCTGCGATTCACCGAATCCACCGCGCTCGAATGCGATGTGGTGGTGGTCGGCTCCGGCGCCGGTGGCGGTGCCGCCGCGGCGGTGCTGGCCGAAGCAGGCCTCGACGTGATCGTGCTCGAGCGCGGAAACTATTACGACGACCAGGATTTCGGCGACGGCGAACTCGACGCACTGACCAGTCTGTACGCACCGGGACCCGCCGCCTCGGCGGAAGGCCAGATCACCCTCGTCGCGGGGACCTGCCTCGGCGGCGGCACCGTGGTCAACTGGAGCACCTCGCTGCCGACGCCCGACACCGTCCGTGCCGAATGGGCCGAGACCGGCGTGCCGCAGTTCGCCGAGGACGAGTTCGGTGATGCGCTGGCCGCTGTACAGAAACGGATCAGCGTCACCGACAGCAAGTCACCGCTCTCGGCGCGCGACGGCATTCTCGAGCGCGGTGCGCGCGCGCTCGGCTGGGAGGTGGACACCCTGCCGCGCAATGTCAGCGATGCCTGTGACGCCGGAATCGAGTGTGGGCGTTGTGGCTATGGCTGCCGCCTCGGCGCCAAGCAGTCGGCGACCAAGACCTGGCTCGCCGATGCGGCCGAGCACGGTGCGCGCCTGGTGGTCGACGCCGACGTCCGCGCGATCACCGTGACAGCGGGTCGGGCCGAATCGGTTTCGGCGGTCACCGCCGCCGGGGTCGAGATCACGGTGCGCGCCAAGGCCGTCGTGGTCGCCGCGGGCGCGATCCAGACACCGGCGCTGCTGCGACGATCCGGTCTGCGCAACAAGAACATCGGCCGGTATCTGCGCCTGCACCCGGCCGCGGCGGTCTTCGGCGTCTTCGACGACGACGTCCGCCCGTGGGAAGGGGCGTTGCAGGCCCGCATCAGCAGGCACCACGCGAACCTCGACGGCAACGGCTACGGCGTGATCTACGAGACCGGCCCGGTCCATCCCGGTCTGGCCACCGGCTTCATGAGCTGGCGCGGCGCGGCGCAACATCGGGCCACCATGCTCGATTTCGCGCGCACGAACTCCATCGGCATCATCACCCGTGACCGCGACCCCGGCACCGTCTCGATCGACAAGTCCGGCGAACCGGTGGTGAAATACCAGCTGTCCGACTACGACGCCGCGCACCTGCACACCGGCATCGTCGGCGCCGCCTCCATCCTGGAAGCCGCGGGCGCGCAACGGATCTTCTCCGGTCATCAGGCGGGCATCTCCTTCGAACCGGGCACCCGCGGTTCGCTCGCCGAATTCGACGCCGCGGCGAAGAAGGCGGGCTACGGCCCCGGCCGCTGCTCGATGGGCGCGCTGCACATCATGGGCTCGGCCAGGATGGGCGGTACGCCGGAACTCTCGGCGACCGACCCGGACGGTGCCACCTGGGATGTGCCGAACATCGTGGTGGCCGACGGGTCGAGCTTCCCCACCGCCCCCGGTGTGAACCCGATGGTCACCATCGAGGCGATCGGCTACATGAACGCGAAACGGCTCGCGGCCCGGCTGGGCTAGTGGTGTCGATGTGCAGTGGACACGTAGTGTGGTCGCTACACATGTGGTGATCCACCGCGCGGCCGGGCCGGCGCGAATTCGCGGAAAGGGCTGAGATGGACAAGGCGACGCAGTTGGTCGAGTTCGAGACCATGCTCCTGGGTCGCCACAGCCTGAGATCGCGCCGGGGGCCCGACGCCATGGACCGCAGCGCCTATATCTTGCTGAGCAGGCTGCGGATGGGTGGGTTGATGTCCATCGGCCAGCTCAGTGACGCACTGGGCTTGGATGCCTCGACTCTCAACCGGCAGACCGCCGCCATGATGCGGACCGGCGCGATCGAGCGGATGCCGGATCCCGAGGGCGGGATGGCGCGGAAGTTTCGGGTCACCTCCAAGGGTGAGCGCCGCTTGAATGCCGAACGAGCCCTGATCGTCGACGCCCTGGATTCGATCCTCGAGGACTGGCCGGCCGAGGATATCGCCGCCTTCGTCGGCTACCTGCGACGATTCAACACCGATATCGAACGCCGGTCAGGGGAGTACTGGCCACGGCCGATCACGGCCCTGCCCGCGGATCACTAGCGCAACTGCGACCTACATCACGACTTGTCGATCGAGTTCGCGCGCTCAATGATGTGTACTATACACATCTGATGCAGTATGCATATCTTGTGCTCTGTACATAATTTGCGTGTTTGTCGATAGGAGCGGTACGTGGGGATCTCGGAAAAGACGGCACGACCCGGGGTGGTCGTCGGCGTCCTCGCCTTCGGCGGCACCGTCGCCGCGATTACGCAGACGGCGGTGGTGCCGATCATCGGCCAACTCCCGCAACTGCTCCATACCAGCGCCGCCAACGCCTCGTGGGTGATCACGGTGACGCTGCTCGTCGGCGCGGTGTTCACCCCGGTCGCAGGCAAGCTCGGTGACCTCTACGGAAAACACCGCATGCTGCTGGTCTCCGGCGGATTTCTGATCGTGGGCGCCGCGATCGCCGCCATGTCCTCCTCGCTGGTACCCATGCTGATCGGACGCGGAATCCAGGGCATGGGGGTCGGTTTGATTCCGTTGGGAATCAGCCTGATGCGCGATGTGCTTCCCGCGGAGCGGCTGGGTTCCTCGATCGCGCTCATGAGCGCGTCGCTCGGGGTCGGTGGCGCGTTGGGTCTGCCGGTGTCGGCCGCGGTCGCGCAGTATGCGAGCTGGCGGGTCCTGTTCTGGGCCGCGGCCGCGCTGAGCGTCCTGATCGTGGTGCTCATCGCAACCCTCGTTCCGGCCGAGGCCACGCGCGGTGACGCGGGTGGACGGTTCGATTTCGTCGGCGCGGCGGGACTCGGCGCGGGACTGGTATTCCTGCTCCTGCCGGTGTCGAAGGGTGCCGGGTGGGGCTGGAGCAGTGCCACCACGCTCGGGCTGTTCGCCGCCTCGGCGGTGACCCTGGCCGCGTGGGGATGGTGGGAATTGCGGACTTCCGACCCGCTCGTCGACCTGCGCACCACGGCCCGGCCGCAGGTGCTGCTGACCAACGCCGCCTCCGTCCTGGTCGGCTTCGCCATGTACGGCCAGGCACTGATCGTGCCGCAGTTGATGCAGTTGCCCGCGGCCACCGGTCACGGCATGGGACAAACCATGCTCGGCATGGGTCTGTGGATGGCGCCGGGTGGCTTGATGATGATGTTGTTGTCACCGGCGGGCGCGAAACTGTCGGCCGCACGCGGACCCAAGGTCACCCTCGCGGTCGGGGCACTGATCATCGCGGTCGGCTATGGCTCCTCGGCCGTGCTGATGGGTTCGACCTGGGGTCTGATGACGATGGTCTGCATCACCAATATCGGTGTCGGCCTTGCCTACGGCGCCATGCCCGCCCTGATCATGGGCGCGGTGCCGCTGTCGGAAACCGCCTCCGCCAACAGCATCAATACACTGATGCGCTCGCTCGGTACGTCGGTGTCGGCCGCCGTTGTCGGTGTGGTGCTGGCCAATATGACAACCGACTTCGCCGGGCACGCCGTGCCGTCGGAGGCGGGGTTCCATGTCGGCCTGCTGATCGGCGCCGCTGTCGCGCTCGTGGCGGCCGGGACAGCGATGACCATTCCGCGCCGACCGGCCGAGCCCGCCGATCTCGATTCCGAACTCGCGACACTGTCGACGCGGCCGGTATCGGTGGCGAAAGCCTGACGAGCCGGCCTAGGACCGTTTGATCCCGGCGAGCACCGCCCGTAGGACGTCCAGGTCCGGGGCGGTGCTCATCTGATTTCGTGGCGCCCTGGCATGGAGCCTGCCCTCGTCGATCAGGTCGCCGATGAGCAGCTTCGTCGAGGTCAGGGGCAGGTTCAGGTGGGCGGAGACCTCCGCGACCGACAGTGGCGTGCGGCACAACTCGACGATCGCGTCGTATTCGGGCGCGAGCAGACGTGAGCGGGCGCCCGAGCGCGCGTCGACCAGCAGGGTGGTGAGCTCGAGGTCGGGGCGCTGCGCCTTGGCGCGCCCGCCGGTGACGGCGTAGAGGCGCACCAGCGGACCAGCTTCGTCCTCGTACCAGTGTTCGCGCTCGTCGCTCATGGTCGCGGCGAGACAGCGGGGAACTGGCCGGAGATCGCCGACTCGGGATCGGACGCCTCGGCCAGCGCCGACGGGATCAGCACCACGACCCGCACGCCGCCGTAGACCGACTCCGACAGCCGCACCGAGATGCCGTGCCTGCCCGCCAGCGTGGCCACGACGAACAGCCCGAGCCGCGAGGTTCCGGCCAGCATGCCCACGCTGAACGCGGGCGGGTCGGCCAGCATCGCGTTACGTTCGGCCACATCGCTTTCCGACATGCCCAGACCCTGGTCGACGATCTCCACCGCGACCCCACGACCGACCACAATCCCCGACACCGCCACCTGGGTCTCGGGTGGGGAGAAGGCGGTCGCGTTGTCCATCAGCTCGGCGAGCAGGTGGATCACGTCCGCGACGGCGTGCCCCGAGACGCGCACATCCGGCATCTGCTTGGCCGCGATCCTGGTGTAGTCCAGGCTTTCCGCGATCGCGCCGCGCACCAGCTCGAACAGCGGGACCGGTTTGCGCCACCGACGGCCCGGCTGTTCGCCGCCGAGGATGATGAGGTTCTCGGCGTTACGCCGGGCACGGGTGGCCAGATGGTCGAGCTGGAACAGCAGATCGAGCTGATCGGCGTTGCTCTCGTCGCGCTCGGCGCGGTCGAGCAGTGCGAGCTGGCGGTGCACCACCACCTGGCTGCGGTGCGCGATGTCGAGGAAGACCGTGCTGATCCCCGCCTTCGTCTGCGCCTCGGCGACGGCGGCCGACATCGCGGCCACGTGGGCGCGGTTGAACGCCGCGGCCACCTGGCCGAGCTCGTCGGTACCGAAGTCCAGGCTCGAACCCTCCGCCGCGGTCTCGACGGTCTCCCCCGTCGCGACCCGGCGCATCACCTCCGGCAGCCGCTCGTCGGCGAGTTCGAGGGTGTCGTGGCGCAATCGGTGCATCCGCGCGATGAACCGATTCGCCATCACCAGCGCGACGAGGAAGGCGGCCACCGCGGCGAGCGCGATCAGCGCACCGCCGAGCAGTGCGCTGCCGGTGTCGCGTTCGCCCTGCTCTCTGGCGATGACGTGGGCGTCCCCGCTCTGGTCTTCCCACAGTTTCTGCAAGGCCAGGCCGACGTGTTTCGACGCGTCCTGCCAGTCGGCCAGACCGATCGGGAGCCCGGCCTCCCCGTCGCGTACGGATATCGGTCCGCGCAACAGGATGGCGTCCTGCATCGCGATGACCTGCTGCCACTGCGGGCCTGCGGTGATCTCCGAGAGCTGCGCCAGGCGGCGGCCTTTCAGTACCGTCGCGGAATAGGCTGCCTCGCCGCGGAATTCGCCGATCCGACGGCCGAAGTCGACCAGCTGGGCAGCGCTCATCTCGCCGGTGGTCACTGCGACGGAACCGAGCGAGTCGGCTTGTGACAGCGCTTCGGCCGCACGCAATTGTTCTACGGCGTAGCCCAATTCGATGCCGACCTTCGCCTCGGGCGCGACCCGGGCCGCCAGCATCGACGCGGCGATGATCGTGCCGATCACTCCGGTGTAGAACCCGAAAACCTCATCGGGGGAAATCCGCAGGAATTCCACGCCGGTGCGCACGGTCGGCACCATGGAGAACAGCTTGTTGTATCCCTCGATGTCCTCGCGGGAACCCTCGGGATTCAGCGCGCGAGCCGCGTCGCCTTTCGCGATCACCGCCGCGAGCGCCTCGTCGGAACGCTGTTTGGCGGTGGCCAGCGCGGGCGCCGACGACACGTCACCGGCCAGCCGCAACAGCGACAGCCTGCGCTCTTCCTGGAATGCCGACACCATGAGAATCGCGGGCCCGGTGGTACTGCTCGCCAATTCGGCCCAGTCGGTGGAATCCCTGGCCGAATTCACCAGATAGACAGCTCCGCCACCACCGACCACCAACAGCATGACACTGGAGATGAGCACCATTGACAACAACCGGATACGCACACTGACCCGGCCACGAACACCGGTACGCCTGATCTTCAAATCTGAAATCTTTCCGCTCCCCGGAGCGCCCGGGCGCCCCGCTGCGTACCGGTGCCGCCAATGGGCCACCCACCACGCGTGTCTCGCCGTGAGACTAACCGACGGCCCGACCGTGTGCGCGAAGTCGCGAATTGTCGAAACACAGGGTGTATCAGGCTAACTCACAGCATCTGAACGCCAGGTGCGGTTTACAGCGCCGCCGCTCGCACCCGATGGCTCGACAGATGACTCAGCACGGCTTGATTCGCCTCCCAGCCGTCGGGGAACTTCACCGGCACCCCGAGGTGGACAGGGTCCGCGGAGGGGTGGGCGTCGAGGAGTTCGGGGATGCCCGCGCGGCCCACGAGGATGCAGGCGTGGCGGTGCCGGGAGGCCAGCACACACAGCCGGCCCGCCTCCAGGTGGAAGGCGCTGGCGTCGCGGCGGCCCGAGAGCGGGTGCAGCACCAGGGTGACGTCGTATTCGCGACCCTGGAGCCGGTTGGCGGTATCGACAGTGACGGGTTCGGCACAGGTACCGCGCAGGGCGGTGCGGATGGCGTCGGCCTGGTCGCGGTGCGCGGTGCCGATCGCGACCCGCTCGGTGGTCACCGGGCGGCTGCCGGATTCGGAGTGGGCGGTAGCGCCGCGTTCGATCAGCCGGGCCGCGATCGCGGCGAGTGCGGCGACGGCGTCACGGTCGGTGCGCAGGGTGTGCCGGGCAGGCAATTCGTACCAGCCCCATCCGGACTCGGCCGCCTCCTCCAGCACCGCGTCGACCGGCCCACCCAGACCGCGGGTCGTGAAGTCCAGGCGCCGGTCCCCGAGTCCGGTGCCGGACTGGAATTCGGTGAAGGGGTAGAACGCCTTCGACACCACCGGTGCGGCAGTGGCGGGCAGTCGCCAGGACACCGGCAGCCGGTGGGTGGGAATGTGATCGTTGTTGGCCAGCATCACGCTGACCGCGCTCATCGTCGGATCCCAGGTGAGACCGGCCCAGCGCGCGGTTTCGACGGTCGCGAACGGGTCGAGCTGTCCCGGGTCGCCGACGAACAGCCCGCGATCGAACCGATTCGCGATACGCAACAACATGTCCGAGCGCATCTGGTACGCCTCGTCGATGATCGCGTGCGACCAGCTGCCCTCGGTGATGGTGGCCCACTTGGCCGCGGTGCCGATGACGATGGCGCGGTCGGCGAGGTCGCCGGGTTGCTTGGCGACCCGGACATTGCCGTGCCGATCCACCCGATCGCTCACGACGTAGGCCGCGCTGGACAGCCGCCCGATCCGCAGCGCGGGATCGGCGGCGGCCAACCGGTCGATGAGGTCGTCGACCTGCTCGTTGGTCTGGGCGACGATCATCCGCTGGTCGCCGTCCTCGGCGAGCTGGCGAGCCGCGCGCACGACCAGCGTGGACTTGCCCGCCCCCGGTGGGGAGTCGACGACGATCGCGCGATGGCTCTCGTCGCGCAGGTCGGTGAGAATTCCGGCGACGGCCTCGTCCGGTGTGGTCACTGGAGTTCGTCCCCTTCCTCGTCGGTCGGCGGGGTCCATTCCGGCGGCGGGCCCCCGTGGGTCCACGGCGTCTCCTCGCGCGCGGGCAGGTTCAGCATCCCGTTGAACGGTGCCGGTTTGAAGCGGGCGAAACCGAGGTCATCGCCTTCCTCCGGAACACTGCCCGGCTCAGCGACGAGTTTGCGCCCCATTCCGCCGGACAGTTCGAGAACGATCGTGTCACCGTCGATCTCGACGACGAGCCCGGACTGTTTCGGCCGCTCGACACAGGTCAGTTCCTCCCCGGCCACGGCGATGAAGGGGTCGGTGGTGCGAATGTGGATGTGCGGGCGCAGTTTCGGACGCGATCCCGAACGATCGAGGCGCTCCGGCTCACTGTGGGTGACGGTGCCGCGGAAAGCCGCTCCGCTGACACGGTGCTCGAGCATGCGCAGCGGATCATCGAAAGCACACTGCCCCTGCAGGGCTTCCAGCGCCCGTTCCCGCTCCAGCAGTCTGCGCACCGCGGGAACGGCGGAATCGCGGCGGGCCTGCGGAATACCCTCCGCGACATCGGCGGCGAAGCGGGAGAACGCACCGCGATCATCGGTCCACCGGTTCTCGACGCTGGCGCCTTCGGGCAGTGCGCTCAGCAGCTCGATCGAACGCCACATCAGCTGCCAGGTGGGTTCGAGCTGGCCACGCAGCGAGCGCTCGAGCCGTTCGGCCGCGACAGATCTGGCGGAGTCGTCAAGTGCGGCGTTGTAGGCGGCGATCAGCGGCGCGAGTTCCTCGTTGTCGAATCCGGGATCGGTGGCCGGACCCGCGGGCGGCGACAGCAGCGGGTCCTCGGCCAGGGCAGCGGCTTCCGCGCCGGTCGACCCGGGCGGCGGATCGATCCAGCCGAGCAGGGCCGCGAGATTGCCGTCTTCGAGGCTGGATTGGCCCGACGCCCAATGCGACGACAGCGCCGTCGTCATCGCGGGCAGCACCGCCGAACCGGGATGTTCGGCGCGATCACCGAACCAGGTGAGCCAGCGTCCGAGCAGCGGAATCGACTCCGGCACCGGGTTGTCCCCGTCGATCCGGTGAAATCGCACCGAACGCCCCAGCAGCTTCAGGAAATTCACGCCGCCGGGGTTCGGTGTCCACATCTGGGGCGCGTCGAGACACCGCGTGTAGGTCTCACCCGCCTTGCTGGTGAGCTCCTCGGTTTCGACGAGAAACGTCGAAAGATAGGGCAGCACAACATCAGCCAGTTGCTCGATGAACCGCAACCGCAGCACGCGGTCGCGCGGCTGCGGCACCGTCAGCACGTTCTGGTCGCCGGCCGAGGTGCCGATCATGATCGCCACCGGCGCCGCCGCCTCCCCCGCCAACCGCAACGGCACCGCGACCAGCGGCCGCTCGGCGAGGTGGATGTGGCGCACCGCCGCGGTCGCCTGCGCGCGGCCTGCCCGCACGGCCTCGGCCTTGGCCAGGGCCGCCAGGACGCTCATCCGGCGATCTCCCACCGCAGCCGATGGGCGGTCCGCAGCATGGCCGTGATGTCGGCGTGCTCGGGGCCGGGTTCCAGCGTCCCGTCGGCCAGGCCCAGGACCGTGTGGATGTTCTCGATGCCACCGACCACATCGCACACCCCGCGGCCCAGAGCGTCCACCGAACCGCAGGTGCGGGCCTCGTCGCGGCAGGCGAACGCGAGCTCGCAGCTCGACATGCACTCGGGCGCGTAGCGGGCCGGGATGGCGGCGATCGTCTTCTCGAGGTGCTCCCCCGGCGCGAAGGTGGCCTCGGGTGGCAGCAGGTCGAGCAGGTCGGGAATCGCGGTGAGCCTGGTCAATTGGCGCGAGACCGTGGCGAGTTGCTTGCGCAGATCGACGAGTTCGGCGGTCGGCCGATTCGAGAAGTCCTTCGCGCAGACCAGAATCACATTGTGCGACACGATCTCCGGTGACTCACCGATCTCGGTCATCAACTCGCGCAAGGCGATCACGTACACCGCGGACTGCCGCGCGGCGGCCGCCACCTGCGCCGGATCGGCCTGCCCGTCGATCACGGGGAAGGCCTTGACCTCCACCACATGGAATTTGCCGTCCAACTGCACGGCCACCACATCGGGTTCCAGATAGGCCGTCGCACCGGCGATATCGAGCCGCAGCATGGGGTGGTCGAACAAGGTGCCGTCGCCCGCCGCGATCGCGCTCTTCAGCAATTGCCTGGTGCGTTGATACCGCACCGCGTTGCCGGTGTTCTCCCCCACCGAATTCAGGTCGTGGTAGGCGACTTCGGGAATCGTGAGTCCGAGTTTGTCACGCAACAGGGCGAGCAGTTCCGCGCAACCGTTCGCCTTCACCATCGCCTCGAAAGCGTTGCCGCGCGTAATGGCGAACTGGGACTGACCGAATTGTGGCGGGAACCCCAGCGATTGGGCGATCACAGTCTTGTCCACCGCGGCCGCGTCGAGCAGGGCGCGGCGGGCACATCCGGGATTGGCCGTCAGCGCGGCGATGGTGCGGGCATTGTGTCTGGTCGCGGGGGCTTCGCCGCGCAACTCGTCCAACTGTGCTGCGAGAGTGCTCATTTCACCTCGATTCGTCGCCGATCGGCTACGCCGAGCCGAACACCGAATAGTTGTGCGGCCGGATCCGCCAGCTGATCCGCCGCCCGACACGCGGCCGAATTGCGCTGCCTCGCGTCCTCGTCCTCGTGCACCGCGAGCTCACGCCGCGCGGCCTCGATCACCTTCGCCGGGTCGAGCGAATCCGGGGCGGTGGAGATGCCAGGAATCGACACGGCGAGCCGCCACAGTACGCGCAAACCCGACGTTTCCCCCGCAGGCTGCGCCGAAAGATGTTCGGCCAAGCGAATAGCCGACACCAGCAGCCCGACCCGGGGACTCAACGGGCCGACCATCCGCCGTTCCAGTGGCCACGAACTCACCGCCATCAGACCGCGCGCTGGGGCGAGCAGATCGGTGGTGAGGGCCGCGCACAGGTAGTACGGCCGGGCGTACGGCGCCGACCGGAAGGAACGCTCCTCGTCACGGCGCAGGCTCGTCAGCCGGGCGGGCAGCAGCTCGCCGGAGAAGAACGCGTCATGGGTGGCGAGCACCAATTTCGGCGACGACGGCACCGACAGCAAGGTCAACGCGCGATGCACATGTTCGCGCACCGGCACCCCCGGCGCCTCCGACGCCTCGTCCGGCATCGAACCGAGAACCGCCGCGTCCCAGGCCAACTCGGCCCGGCGCAGTTCGGCGCGCAATTGCCGTGCCCCGGCCCGATCCCCACCGGCGGCCGCCCGTCGCACCTCGGCCCGCAAACCGGAGATGCGCACCTCCAGATCCTCGGCCGAGTCCGTCACGAGTCGGAGCGTATCCACAGCTACCAGTATTGTCCAGTAATTCCCAGTATTTCCGGGACAGCCGAACCGACGTGCCGCACACCCGTCCACCCGGACTCGTGATGCGAGCACCGATAGCGACCGAATAACCTGGGGCAATGACAGCTGTTGCAGATCGTTCACTCGGACCGGAATTGGCGCGCACCGAAACCATCGCCGCGGACACCGACGTGCTGGTGATCGGGTTGACGTCCTCGGAGAACGGACCGGCCATCGTGCCCGCCGACCTGTTCGGCGACGTGCTCACCGCCGAGGTTCGCGCGGAACTGCTGGACGCTCTCGGCTCGGTCGGCGCCAAGGGCAAGCCCGAGGAACTCACCCGGGTGCCCGCGCCCGCCGCACTGGCCGACGTCACCAGTGTGCTCGCCGTCGGACTCGGCGCGGCCGACAAGGTCGACGCCGAACAGGTACGCCGCAGCGCCGGTGTGGCCGGGCGCGCGCTCAGCGGCACCGAACTCGTCGCCACCACCCTGTCCGGCATCGATCTCGGTGCGGCGGCCGAAGGGTTCTACCTCGGCGCGTACACCTTCTCGTCGTTCAAGTCCAAGAGCGCGCCCAAGCCGGACGAGCGCCCGGTGGTGCGCCTGGAATTGCTGGTACCCGGGCCGGAATTCGGCACGCTCGAGCTACTGCGCGCACAGCTGGTCGCCGAAGCGATCGCCACCGCACGCGATTTCGTCAACACTCCGCCGAGCGCGCTCTACCCCGCCGAGTTCGCCGAGCGGGCCCGGATCCTCGCCGTCGGGGCCGGCCTCGAGGTCGAGGTGCTCGACGAGAACGCGCTCGCCGCGGCAGGCTACGGCGGCATCATCGGCGTCGGCCAGGGTTCCTCGCGTCCGCCGCGCCTGATCCGGATCACCTACGCGGGCGGCCCGAAGAAGATCGCGCTCGTCGGCAAGGGCATCACCTTCGACACCGGCGGCATCTCGATCAAGCCTGCCGCCAACATGGAGAACATGACCTCCGACATGGCGGGCGCCGCGGCGGTCATCGCCACCGTGCTGCTGGCCGCGCGGCTCGGCCTGCCGGTCACCGTCACCGCGACCGTCCCGATGGCGGAGAACATGCCCTCGGCTACCGCACAGCGCCCCGGCGACGTGCTCACCCAGTACGGCGGCACCACCGTCGAGGTCATCAACACCGACGCCGAGGGCCGTCTCATCCTGGCCGACGCGATCGTGCGCGCGATCGAGGACGAGCCCGACTACCTGATCGACGTCGCCACCCTCACCGGTGCGCAGATGGTCGCGCTCGGCACCCGCACCCCGGGCGTGATGGGCACCGACGAGTTCCGCGACCGCGTCGCCGCGATCTCGCGCTCGGTCGGCGAGAACGGCTGGGCGATGCCGCTTCCCGCGGAGCTGCGCGCCGACCTCAACTCCAAGGTCGCCGACCTGGCCAATGTCGCGCCGCACCGCTGGGGCGGAATGCTCTCGGCCGCACTGTTCCTCAAGGACTTCGTGCCCGAGGGCGTGCAGTGGGCCCACCTGGACGTCGCGGGTCCGGCCTACAACACGGGCGGCCCGTTCGGCTACATCGGCAAGGGCGGTACCGGCGTCCCGGTGCGCACGCTCATCACGGTGATCGAGGAGATCGGCGCGGAGTAGTCACTCCCCCAACTCGGCTTCGCGAGCCCGCCGCTCCTCGATGCGGCGGCGGGCATCGAAGTCGCGCATGCGTTGTGGGTAGCCGGTGCGGTTCACGTCGTAGACGGGGATCTTCAGCGCGCCGGCCAACCGCCGCGCGCCCTTCTCGCCGACGATGCGACGGGTCCACTCACCGTCCGCGGCCACCAGCACTGCTGTGACATCGGTCACAGTCGTTTTGGGTTCGACGAAAGCTTCGACGCCGCGTCGCGTCCGCGCCCAGTCCGCCAAGGCGCTCACTTCCGACGCGGTCTCGCGAGCGCCTGACCTGCTCGCACCGCGCCCACCACGGAAACGATCCAGCAAACCCATCCGGCTCGACCTCCTACATTCCGGCGGAATTCTGCTCACCGCCGTACATTCCATGGTGCCAGCTTCGCCCGGATCGCCGCCCTGCGCTACACCCGCGACAGACGAGTGCAAGGATGGTTGCCGGAACAAGAACCAACGTTTCCCGGGTGCTCCGCCGAGACCGGCGGGGTGGACGAAAGCCGCGACCCGCGACGGATGTCCGCCGGGTACACACTCAGAGGAGTCAGAGGACATGGCCTTCTCCGTCCAGATGCCAGCCCTTGGTGAGAGCGTCACCGAGGGCACGGTGACCAGGTGGCTGAAGCAGGAAGGAGACACGGTCGAGGTCGACGAACCGCTGCTCGAAGTCTCCACCGACAAGGTCGACACCGAGATCCCGTCGCCGACCGCGGGCGTGCTCTCCAAGATCGTCGCCCAGGAAGACGACATCGTCGAGGTCGGCGGTGAGCTCGGCGTGATCAGCGATGCCGGCGAGACCCCCGCCACCGCTCCTGAGCCTGCTGCCGCACCCGCCGCGCCTGAGCCGGCCCCCGAACCCGCGCCCGCGCCCGCCGCGCAGGCACCCGCCGCCGAGGCCCCCGCCCCGGCCGCCGCGCCTGCCGCGTCCGCTGCTTCCGGCACGCCCGTGAAGATGCCCGAACTGGGCGAGTCGGTCACCGAAGGCACTGTGACCCGCTGGCTCAAGGCCGTGGGTGACACCGTCGCCGTCGACGAGCCGCTGCTCGAGGTGTCCACCGACAAGGTCGACACCGAGATCCCGTCGCCGGTCGCGGGCACGCTGCTCGAGATCACGGCGCAGGAAGACGACGTCATCGATGTGGGTGGTCAGCTGGGTGTGATCGGTAGCGGCCAGCCCGCGGCCGCCGCGCCCGCACCGGCTCCCGCCCCGGCACCTGAGCCCGCCCCGGCGGCTGAGCCTGCCCCGGCACCCGCGCCTGCTCCCGCCGCCGCGGCCCCGGCACCCGCGCCGAAGCCCGCTCCGGCACCGGCTCCCAAGCCCGCTCCGGCACCCGCGCCTGCCGCGGCCGCTCCTGCCCCGGCGTCGTCCAACGGCAGCACCCCGTACGTGACCCCGCTGGTCCGCAAGCTGGCCGACGAGAACAACGTCGACCTGTCGACCCTCACCGGTTCCGGTGTCGGCGGCCGCATCCGCAAGCAGGACGTGCTCGCCGCCGCCGAGGCCAAGAAGGCGCCCGCCGCTGCTCCGGCTCCGGCCGCTGCCGCCGCACCCGCGCCCGCGGCCAAGCAGTCCGCCGCCCCGAAGCTGGCCGCCCTCGTCGGCACCACGCAGAAGGCCAGCCGGATCCGCCAGATCACCGCGACCAAGACGCGCGAATCGCTGCAGGCCACCGCGCAGCTGACCCAGGTCCACGAGGCCGATGTCACCAAGATCGCGCATCTGCGCCAGCTCGCCAAGGCCTCGTTCAAGGCGCGCGAGGGCGTCAACCTGACGTACCTGCCGTTCTTCGCGAAGGCCGTCGTCGAGGCGCTCGGTGTGCACCCGAACGTGAACGCGTCCTACAACGAGGACACCAAGGAGATCACCTACCACGCGTCGGTGCACCTGGGGATCGCGGTCGACACCGAGCAGGGTCTGCTCTCGCCGGTCATCCACAACGCCAGCGACCTGTCGCTGGCCGGCTTGGCCCGCGCGATCGCCGATATCGCCAACCGCGCGCGCACCGGTGGGCTCAAGCCCGACGAGCTGTCCGGTGGCACCTTCACGATCACCAACATCGGTAGCGAGGGCGCGCTCTTCGACACCCCGATCCTGGTCCCGCCGCAGGCGGCCATGCTGGGCACCGGCGCGATCGTGAAGCGCCCGGTGGTGGTGACCGACGAGGCCGGTGGCGAGTCCATCGGCGTGCGCTCGATGGTGTACCTGCCGCTCACCTACGATCACCGTCTCATCGACGGTGCCGACGCGGGCCGGTTCGTCTCCACCATCAAGCACCGGCTGGAAGATTCGGCGTTCGAGGCCGATCTCGGCCTGTAGTCGAGGAATTCATGAAGGTGGTCATCGCCGGTTCGTCCGGCCTGATCGGGACGGCGCTCGTCGCGGCACTGCGCCGCGACGGGCACCAGGTCTCCCGCCTGGTGCGGCGCACTCCCGCCGCACCGGACGAATTCGCGTGGGATCCCGCGCGCGCCCAGCTCGACGAGCGGGCGTTGCGCGGGGCCGACGCGGTCGTGAACCTGTGCGGTGCCGGCATCGCCGACCGTCGCTGGGACGGCGGCTACAAGCAGTTGCTGCGTGACAGCCGCATCACTCCCACCGATGTCCTGGCCACCGCGGTGGCCGCCACCGGTGTGCCGACGCTGGTCAACGCCAGCGGCTCGCACTACTACGGCGGCGGGACCGGTGACGCGATCGTCGACGAGACGTCGCCCGCCGGAACGGATTTCCTGGCCACCCTGTGCCGGGACTGGGAAGCCGCCACCGAACCGGCCGCCGAAGCGGGCGCGCGCATCGTGCTGCTGCGCAGTGCCGTGGTGCTGGCCCGCAACGGCGGCATGCTCGGCAAGTTGCACCCGCTGTACTGGGCAGGTCTGGGCGGACGCCTCGGCAGCGGCCGCCAGTACCTCCCGTGGATCTCCCTCGACGACGAGGTCGGCGCGATCGTCTTCGCGCTCACTCACCCCGAGCTCTCCGGCCCGATCAATGTCGCAGGCCCCGCCCCCGTCACCAACGCGGAATTCAACCGCGCCTTCGGCCGCGCACTACGCCGGCCGACCCCGTTCATCGTCCCCGGTTTCGCCCTGCAAGCCCTGGTCGGCGAGCTGGCCGACTCCATCCTGCACGGCCCACGCGCCATCCCCGCGGTGCTGGAAGAGGCCGGGTACACCTACCAGCACCCGACCATCGGCGCCGCGCTGGCCGCCGCTGTCGGCAGAGGGTGAGCCGATGCTGATCCGCGACGCCGACAAGGCCGACCTCCCCGCCGTCCTCGCCATCCACAACACCAACATCGCCGAGTCGACCGCGATCTGGGACACCGACGAAGTGGACCTGGACGACCGCCTCACCTGGTTCGCCACCCGTACCGATGCCGCCATGCCGATCCTGATCGCCGAAATCGACGGCGAGGTGGCCGGCTACGCCTCCTACGGCCAATGGCGTCCCAAGTCCGGCTACCGCTTCACCGTCGAGAACTCGGTCTACGTCGACAGCGGTTTCCAGCGCCGCGGCGTAGCCACCACCCTGCTCACCGAATTGATCGCGCGCGCCATCGATTCCGGTCGCGTGCACGCCATGATCGCCGCCATCGAGTCCACCAACAGCGCGTCGATAGTCCTGCACGAACGCTTCGGTTTCCACACCGTCGGTGAACTCCCCGAGGTCGGCCACAAATTCGGCCGCTGGATGGACCTGACTCTGATGCAGCGCAACTTCCCGGTCGAACCCTGAGACCCTCTTTGGCCGCACCGGACCCCCGGCGTAACGTCAGAACGGTGAACGACACGCGCCCCACCGCGTCCGCTCGATTCGATACGACCCCGATCGTGGTCGAGGATCTCGGACTCATCGACTATCACGCCGCCTGGGAACTGCAACGGCAGACCGCCGATCAGCGCGCCGCAGGCGAAGGTTCCGACCGGCTGTTCGTGCTCGAGCACCCGTCGGTCTACACCGCGGGCCGCCGCACCGAGACCGAGGATCTGCCGATCGACGGCAGCCCGGTGGTGCAGGTCGACCGCGGCGGCAAGATCACCTGGCACGGGCCCGGCCAGCTGGTCGGCTATCCGATCATCCGCCTCGCCGAGCCCGTCGATGTCGTCCACTACGTCCGGCGCCTGGAAGAGGCCCTGATCCAGGTCGTGTCCGGGCTCGGCATCACCTGCGGCCGCATCGACGGCCGCTCCGGGGTGTGGCTGCCCGCCACCGAACTGCTCGCCGAGCGCAAGATCGCCGCGATCGGGGTGCGCGTGCAGCGCGGTGTCGCCCTGCACGGCATCTCCCTGAACTGCAATTCCGCCCTCGACGGCTTCCAGGCGATCGTGCCCTGCGGCATCAAGGACGCCGGCGTCACCACGCTGACCCGCGAACTCGGCCGCGAAGTCACCGTCGCCGAGCTCAAGCCCCTCGTGTCCGCCGCGATTGTTGCCGCGCTCGACGGTGAAATTCCCGTTCAGCCCCATGACATTGATCGCACCACCGCCCCGGCGAACGCACAGGCCCCGAGCGTAGAGTCGGTCCGGTGACTTCCGTCGACGCCTCTGCCCCCGCCGGACGCAAGCTGCTGCGCATCGAAGCGCGCAACGCGGAGACACCGATCGAACGCAAACCCAAGTGGATTCGCACCCGCGCCACCATGGGCCCCGAATACACCGAGCTCAAGAGCCTGGTGAAGTCCGAGGGCCTGCACACCGTCTGCGAAGAAGCGGGCTGCCCCAACATCTTCGAATGCTGGGAAGACCGCGAGGCCACCTTCCTCATCGGCGGTGAGCAGTGCACCCGCCGCTGCGATTTCTGCCAGATCGACACCGGCAAGCCCGCCGCCCTCGACCGCGACGAGCCCCGCCGCGTCGCCGAGAGCGTCCAGTCGATGGGCCTGCGCTACTCCACCATCACCGGCGTCGCCCGCGACGACCTCGACGACGGCGGCGCCTGGCTCTACGCCGAGACCGTACGCGCCATCAAGGCGAGCAACCCGGCTACCGGCGTCGAACTCCTCATCCCCGACTTCAACGCCGACCCGGCCCAGCTCGCCGAGGTCTTCTCCTCGCGCCCCGAGGTCCTCGCGCACAACCTGGAAACGGTGCCGCGCATCTTCAAGCGCATCCGCCCCGCCTTCCGCTACGAGCGCTCCCTCGCCGTGATCACCGCCGCCCGCGAGGCGGGTCTGGTCACCAAGTCCAACCTCATCCTCGGCATGGGCGAAACCCCCGAAGAGGTCACCGAGGCGATGCGCGACCTGCACG
Source organism: Nocardia sp. NPDC056541 (assembly GCF_042794235.1). NCBI lineage: Bacteria > Bacillati > Actinomycetota > Actinomycetes > Mycobacteriales > Nocardiaceae > Nocardia > Nocardia sp. NPDC056541. Next base: position 55,859 of record NZ_JBHTUD010000011.1, on the reverse strand, counting down.
AAGCGGGCTGCGACATCCTCACCATCACCCAGTACCTGCGTCCGAGCCCCCGCCACCACCCGGTCGACCGCTGGGTGAAGCCGGAGGAATTCGTCGAGCATTCCAAGGTCGCCGAAGAACTCGGCTTCGCCGGTGTGATGGCGGGCCCGCTGGTGCGCTCCTCGTACCGGGCAGGCCGTCTCTACGCCCAGGCGATGGCCCACCACGGCCGCGAGATCCCCGAAGCGATGGCCCACCTCGCCAAGGAAGGCACCGCTTCTCAGGAAGCCAGCTCGGTCCTGGCCCGCTTCGGCAGCTGACCTAGACTAAGGGTCCCCTCACCCCCTCGGAAGGACCCATGTCGAAGTTCGAGAACGTCTCCGTCAGCAAGAAGGCCAACGTCTACTTCGACGGCAAGTGCGTCAGCTACAGCCTCGAGTTGCCCGATGGCGCCTCGGTGTCGGTCGGCGTGATCCAGCCGTCGTCGCTCACCTTCACCACCAATGCTCCGGAGATCATGGAGCTGGTCGCGGGTGAGGCCAACGTGACCTTGGCCGGTACGACCGAGCCCATCACCTACCGTGCGGGCGAGTCGTTCAAGGTCCCCGGCGACAGCTCGTTCGACATCGAGGTCGTCGACACCCTGCACTACGTCTGCTACTACGGCTGACGAACCGGAGCCGGGGCGACCAGATCGGTCGCCCCGGTTCGCCGGATCTACTTCACCAGGAACTCGTCCTTGTACAGCCGGTTGGGCCGCGGGGCCGTGGCCTCGCTCAATTCCACCTGAAAGTCACTCTCGCGCTTGGTCCTCGGTCGGTAGCTGCCACCGAAGGTGACCATCACCGACCCACCGACACCGGTCGTCCCGCGAGCCGACGTCGTTTCCCGGCCGGCGTTGAACACCGTCGCCACATCGCGGCCGTCGTTGCCGACCGCGATCTTGCCGTCATGGAAGAACTGCACGAACGTCCCGTTGTCCGCGCCGACGGTGGCAGCCACCGTGTGACCCTTCTCCGGGTCGAGCTCGAACTCCGCGTCACACTGCTGGCGCCGATCCACGGGGCCGGGCTCACCGAGGGTGCGCCCGATGCCGAGCAGCACGGTCTCGCCGAGGGCGTTGTGCCGCACGCGAGCTTCTTCGGTCCACAAATGGGTGGTCGACCAGACCTTCACGCGCCCGTCATCGAAAAGCGACACCCGGTCGTCGGTGCCGTTGCTGATCAGATATTTCGCACTGTTGGGGGCCATACCTTCCATCTTCCTCGCTTTCGCGCGCCGAAATCACCCGTTCGGGCGAGTAGATCGCCCGTAACGCTCTGCGCGCCAGGTCAGAAGCTTTTGTGCGGTACGCCGACAGTGAGACCGCCGTCCACTACGAACTCCGCGCCGGTCGAATACGAGGACTCGTCGGAGGCCAGATACGCCACCAGCGCCGACACCTCATCCGGCTCGGCCGCCCGCGCGAGCGGAATCTGCAGGAAGTCCGCCGGGATCCCCTCGGTCATCGGCGTGGAAATCAGGCCCGGATGCACCGAATTCACCCGAATTCCCTGCGGCGCGAGCTCCAGCGCCGCCGACTTGGTGAGCCCACGCACCGCGAACTTCGTCGCCGTGTACCCGTGCAGACCAGGACTTCCCCGCATCCCCTCGACCGAGGAGATGTTCACAATCGACCCGCCACCGGCTTCCTTCATCGCCGGAACGGCCGCCTGCATCCCGAGAAACGTCCCGGTCAGATTGATATCGATGATCCGCTGCCACTCGTCCAACGCGAAGTCCACCAGCAGATTCCCATTGACGATCCCCGCATTGTTCACCAGCACATGCAGCCCACCGAACTCCTCGACCGCGGCAGCCACGATCCCCGCCCACTGCTCCGGCTCACGAACATCGAGATGGCGATAGGCCACCGCGTCCCCGAGTTCCTTTGCCACCGTGGCGCCTTCGTCATCGAGCACGTCCCCGATCACCACCGAGGCCCCCTCGGCGACGAACCGCCGAGCATGCGCCGCCCCCATCCCGCGCGCACCACCACTGATCACCGCAACCTTGCCGGCCAACCGTCCCATATCCGCATTCTCCTTCGTAGAAACCGAACCTCCTCACACCGTAGGAGGACAGCCCACCCGACGGACAGTATTGCTAGAACGCGTTCCAATTTCGCTTCCTGCGCGGACGATCCCGGCGAGCGCCACGACCGGAAACAGAAACAGCCAGAGGTTGGGAATCCACCACATCAGGCTGTACTCGCCCCGAATCACGTAGAAGTTCAGCGCCATCAGCCCTGCGGCGGAGGTCAGCGACAACGACACGATGATCAGCGGGATCGAGTAGGCCGAGCGCCTGCCGAGCGCGAGCCCGGCCAGCCCCAACCCGATCGCCGCGGCATCGAGTCCGAGAAACGACCAGTTCCACTGCTGGAGAAACTCATCCGACCCGACACTGATCAGCCCCAGCGCGGTGACGACCCAGTAGGCGAGGAAGCCCAGGTCGGTCACCAACATCACTCGCTTCACGACTCGCAGTTTTTGCATAACCACGGTTACATAATACCGGGTATGTAAACTCTCGTGTCAATGCCGAAAATCGTCGATCACGAAGAGCGTCGCCGCGCGATCAGCGCTGCGGCGTGCCAGGTCATCGCCACCAAAGGCTTGGCGCACACCACCGTCCGCGACATCGCGGCCGAGGCCGGATGCACCACCGGCATGGTCGTGCACTACTTCGCGGACAAACGCGCTGTGCTGCGGGCGGCGCTCGGCGCGGCATCCACCGCTGTCGCGGACCGTGTGACCCGCATGGCCCCCGAGTCCGCCGATCTGTACGAGCTACTGAGCCAGTGCCTGCCGATGGACCGAACCCGTCGCGTCGAATGGCAGGTGTGGATCGCCTTCTGGGACTGGGCCACCCACGACCCCGAGCTCGCCGGCGAACAACGCGCGCGTTACCGAGCCTGGCGCGAGGCACTCGAACTGGTCCTGACCTCCGTCGGCTACCGGCCGGGCCCCGACCTCGGCAACGCGGCCGAATCCCTCACGATCCTCATCGACGGCATCGGTATCCAGGCAGTCTTCGACCCCGAACGATTCCCCCCGGACCGTCAGCTGGAACTCCTGCGAAACCAGGCCGAACCGATTCTGGCCGTGCTCGAGATGAAATCCTGACTTCGCGCAATCAGCAGGCGATGTTGGTCGCGCCCGACGACTCGAACGAAATGTGCACGTGGTCATAGTGGTTCTGCGTCGGGCTGCCGCGATCCTCCATGTAGGACCAGCCGTTGCCGTCGTTGTATCGCTGCTGCCAGATCACGTAGGTGACACCGAAGCGCGCCTTGTTGGCCAGCACGAAGTCGGCGATGGTGTTGCCCAGAGCAAGGTTGCCCGTCATCACATCGAGTGCTTGCCCCGCGCCATGGTCACCGTCATAGCGACCGTGCGCACCACCGATGTCGGAGACCCCGAACATCTTCTGCAGCAGGTTACCGACCTGCGCCACATGCGGCAGAGTCCCGTTGAACTCCGTCCCGCACAACACCTTCACCTTCAGTGCCGACAACGCCGCCATCTCGTCATCCGCCCGGACGATCGGCCCCGGCTGCGGCGCATCGTGCGTCGGCGCGGCGGCGATCGGGTCGACCTCGATGGCCGACGTCGACAGCGGTTCGACCGAAGCCACCGCCTCGACCTGCGCACCCGGCCGCATCACCATCATCAACATGCCGGGAACAGTCGCCGCGAGACTGCATACGGCCAGCGGCAGCCGACTCTTGGGAGCCGACGGTTTGCGATGCGAAGCAGTCACGTTGTCTATCACCAGTCATTGTCGAGAGCAGGTCACCGTAAGATTACGAAATGGTCGCGGAAAAGTCACGCCCAGATACGCACCAACAGTTGGACCAGCATCTATCACCCAGCGCGATCCCGCAATCCTTTCGCCGCGTGTCGTTACAAAGACGGCCTGTCGCGATGATCGGCGCAGTGGTTTCGCACCTCTCCGGGACCAACCCGTCAAGGATCGGCATCGCGAGGTCCTCCGCGATCCCGCGTCTGCGTGGAAACCCTTCGATCCCACCATCTGGGAGCCGGATTCTGTAGTCGGGTCGAACTGCCGACGCGCGCTATCGGCTTGTTCGCCGGGCAGCGGTCCAGCGCACTCGGACTGCATCCGTCCACCCCACCGGCTGCCGGATATACCACCTCTGACGAGCACCACACCGAATGTCGGTGCCCCTTGCTACTTTTCGTGCATTCGATCTCCACGAGCTCAGCGAGGACGCATGACCGCCGAAACCACCTATCTCGAACTGTCCGACGACGCGGGCTCCTCGCACAAGTTCTACGAGGTAGTCGTCACCGGAACGAACGTCAATATCCGCTACGGACGCATCGGCGAGCAGGGTCAGTCCAAAGCGAGCTCCTTCGCCACCGAGGACAAGGCGAAGTCGGCCGCGCAGAAAAAGATCGGTGAGAAGGTTCGCAAGGGCTACGCCCCCGCCGTCATGGGCGCGCGCGAACGCCGCACCGTCACCCGCCGCAGCATCACCAGCCAGCGCTCCACCGCCAAGTCGGCCCCCGTGCTGTGGCGTTTCGATTCCGGCGCCGCCGCCTTCGGCATCTTCGTCGACGAGCAGCGCTGCTGGGTCGGCAACGAGGACGGCGAGGTCTTCACCCTCTCCCCCGCCGGCGTCGTCACCAACAGCTACAGACTGCCCGACGCGGTCAAATGCATCGTCGCCGACGACTTCTGGATCTACGCGGGCTGCGACGACGGCCGCGTCTACGACCTGTCCGGCAAGGTCCCCCGCGCCGCCTACGACGTCTCCGCCGACGACGTCTACTGGCTCGACATCCACGACGGCATCCTCGCCGCCTCCGACTCCGCGGGCGGCCTGACCGTCATCGACCACGAAGAGGAATCCCTCTGGTCCGCGCGCAGCAAGGGCAACTCCGGCTGGATGGTCCGCGTCGACCCCACCGGCGTCTACCACGGCCACAGCGCCGGCGTCACCAAGTACCACCTGGAAACCGGCCGCTCCCAGTGGAATTCGTCCACCCGCGGCGCGGTCCTGTTCGGCTGGCAGGAATCCGACACCGTCTACGCGGGCACCTCCCACAACCAGGTCGAGGAAATCACCAAGCAGGGCACCGCCACCCGCACCTACCAGTGCGACGCCGCCGTCTTCTCCTGCGCCGCCTCCCCCGACGGCCGCTATGTCTTCGCGGGCGACTCCCACTCCTCGGTCTACTGCTTCGACGCCACCGGCACCCGCCTGTGGAAACTCGCCACCGGCTGCGGCTCCGCCTACTCCATGCAGTACCACGACGAGAAGCTCTACCTGGTCACCACCTCCGGCGCCCTGTCCTGCCTAGACGTCAGCGAATCCGCCATCCGCGACGCCGACCAGGGCGTCCTGCCCACCACCCGCTCGGTGAAAGCCCCCGAATTCTCCGCCGTAGCCCCCAGCACCACCCTCGAACTCACCACCGACGTCGGCACCGGAGTCATCGTCGAATGCCTCCAACACGGCGACTCCCTGCGCGTCCACGTCATCTCCCCCGGCTACGACCCCGGCTGGAACGTCCAATTCCCCCGCGACATCCGCCTCGCCGGCGCCCGCTACGTCGTCGACGCGGTCTCCGAATCCGCCCGCGGCGGCTTCTACCGAGTCCGCGGCGACATCCGCCGCCTGGGCTGAGTCCCCCAGCGGCCCAACCCGACAGGTCACCACCCATCCCATCGACTAGCCGACGACGATGACCTGGACTCCGATCACCGAATCGGAACACACGCCCGACGTCGCAGCCTCACCGCCAGCCACGAACGACTATCGTCCGCCAGTCACGAGGTGACGGCTGTGGCCGGCGGCGGGCTGCGTAGTCGGACCGGTCAGCTACAACACCGAGTGCCGATGCCGCCGGTTGTGTCCGGTCTCGTGTCGCGTGTCTCAGGCTTCGTCCGGGCTCAATGCCGCCAAAGTGACGAAGATCGGCACCCCCGGTTCCGCCGTGATCCCCCGCCCGCGCAGAAACGCATCGATCATCCCCCACACCAATTCGTGCACCCTGCTGATGAATTCTGCGGAATCCGGTTTCGCGTCACTCAGCCACAGATCGGTCAGCACGATCATCACACCGACGATCGCCCGCGCCAGATATTCGATTCCCTCGGCATCCAGGGGAATCGAATCCGCCACCGCCCGAGCCCTTTCCGCGAAGCGACCCGCCACCGCACTGGCGAGGTCGTACTGGCCTGTCGCGCCCTCACGATTCGCACTAGTCTGCGTCAGGAAACGGAAAACATTGGGGTGGGCCAGAATTCCGACGGCATAGTCAGAGAGCGCGCGATCGATAGCGACGTTGGGCGGCTGCAACAGCAGGGTCAGATCGGTTCCCGTCGCGGCGAACGCGGAGTCGGCGAATCGAGCACCGATGGCCGCATAGAGGTCACCTTTGTCGGTGAACTGCCGATACAGCCGCGGCTTCGTGATCCCGGCCTCGACCGCGAACGCATCCATACTCGGATGAGGCCCGTCTCGATCGAGCACGCGAATCGCGGCGTCGACGATGACATCCCGGCTCACCGGCGGAGGTCGTCGACTGGCGCGGGTCACGGTCGAGAACGATACACGTACCAGCAGTACGATCGGGTTTTTCCACACAACACAGGTGAACTGCTCTTTACAGAAGGCACCGCGTACCGGCAGTATCGTTGTTCGTACCGGCAGTACGAACTTCCGGACATCGCATCGAAGGAGACGGTCCGTGTCGGATGCCCTGCGCCAACTCACCGCAACACTCGGCGCCCCACCGCCACCCGACTTCGCCGCCCTCACCCCCGACGAGCTGGCACTCCTCGACAACTACGTCCGCGCCGCCCTCGACCACCGCAAGGCCGCCCTCGACGACGCCCTCGACACCGGCATGCGCCTCATCCCCCGCCTGGCCCGCCCCGCCGTGAAGAAGGTGCTCGGACTATGACCGCGACCCACCACACCACCGTCGAACTAGCCAAACTGGCCCGCGTCCTCGACCGAGACCCCGCCGACCTGGCCTTCCTCGCCACCCTCCCACCCGCGGCCCTCCGCGAATTCCGCGACCAGATCACCGATCTCACCGCCCGCCGCGAAGCCCGCCGCATGCAGCGAGTCGGCGCCGCCGCCAAACTGGTCCCCGCCCCCATCGCCGCCAAGATCACCGAAGCCGCCTTCGGCCCCGTCCTCGCCGCCGCACTCGCCGGCTCCGTCGACCCAACCCGCGCCGTAGCCATCGCCAGCGCCCTCTCCCCCAGTTTCCTGGCCGACGCCACCCTCACCCTCGACCCCCGCCGAGCAGTCGAACTGATCGCCCAGGTACCCGGCCCGATGGCAGCAGCCGTCGCCAGCGAATTGATCAGCCGCGGCGACTACCTGACAATGGGCAACCTCGCAGGCTCAGTCCCCGACTCGGTCCTGCGCGCAGCCCTCCCCCACGCCTCCGACCTCGACATCCTCCAGGTCGGCTACTACCTCGAGGAAACCTCAGCAGCCGACCGCCTCCTCACCATCGTCACCGATCGAGTCCCCGGCGTCATCCGCGCAACCCACGACGCCGACGAATGGCCCAAAGCAATCACCCTGCTAGCCCTCCTCGGCCCCACCGAACGCTCCAAACTCGCCAACGTCGTAGCCGCCCAAGACGACGAAGTCATCGACGGCCTACTCGCCGCAGTAGAAGAAGTCGACGCCTGGGACACCCTCCTCCCCGTAGCAGCAGGCATGGCCCCAGAACCCCTCCAACGCCTGGCCCAACGCCCAGCCATGCAAAACCCCACCCTCCTCACCAAAATCGCCGACCTTGCCCTAACCCAAAACCTCTGGCTCTCCCTACTCCCCCTAGCCACCCACCTCTCCCCCACCCAACTCCACACCGTCGCCGCCCGAGTAGCCACAGAACCCGACGACTCCCTAACCACCCTCATAGAACAAGCCCACACCGAAAACCACTGGCCCACCCTCCTCCCAGTAGCCCTCGCCCTCTCCACCCCGGACCGCAAACGCCTGGCCTCCCTCCCAGTAATGCACCGCCCCGCCTACCTCACAGCCGCCATAGAAGCCACCGCCACCCACAACCTCTGGCCCGAAGCCCTCCCCCTTCTCTCCGCTCTCCCAACCGCAACGCACGACACCCTTGCCACCGTCATCACCACCCTTACCGACGATGAATTCCGCGCCGCGGTCCGCGCCAGCACCACCGCTTCCCCCACAACCCTCCTGGATCTCGTCATCCGCCAGCCCGCCCCCGATCGAGCCCGCTCGTTCGCCCTCATCGAGACGATCCCCGACCTCGAGTCCCTGATAGCCACCCTCACCACCGCCGATCTACCAACGTGGGAAGCCCTGTCCCACATCCGAACCGAGCTCTCCGCCGACCTGCGCACCTCGCTGGCAGAACAAGCGACCCTCTGCGGACTCCGCACAATCAGCACCCAACTCGCAACCTGAAATTGCGTTCGAGCGAAATCCAGCGCGGGCAACACCGGCCGGCGCCCCTTGCCACCCTGCGTGACGAGCGGTCAGCCATCAGCGAAGCCGCTCGCTGTCCCGCACTCCACGGAGTAGCCGCGCCGCCGGCGACCGAACGCACTGGTGCCCTGTGCCGACTGCGCATGGTGGCACGCCGGAGCCGACGCAACAGCCAGCGCGGCGAGTCCGTCGAGGTCAAGATTCGATTTCATGTCAGCAAACCACGCGTGTAGAGTCGCCATCACCTGTAGGGTGATGAAGGAGGAGCGGAGTGCGACTCGAGTTCGCGAAAGCTGAACTTCGTTCCCTATGGGAAAGCGAGACATTCCGAATCAACGGGCTAGCCCCCGAGGCAGTGACAGCCTTCCGGAGGAAGGTTCAACTGCTCGAGGCTGCGTCCAGCGAACTGGAACTACGGAACTTCCGCTCGTTGAATCTAGAGAAGCTCAAGGGCGATCGGCAGGGGCAGTACTCGATCAGACTGACGCGAAAATGGCGACTGATCCTACAGTTCGAGACTGATGACATAGGACGCACAGTTTTGATCCTCGAACTGTGCGACTACCACTGATCCGCCGCGAGGGGAGGCCTGAAAACCATGAACGAATACAGAGGGCTACCTGCGCAGGCATTCCCTGCGGGTGACTACCTCCGGGACGAAATCGAAGCTCGGGGCTGGACCGTTTCCGAGTTTGCGCAGATTGTCGGGCGCCCCCAGCAGGCGATCTCCGAGATCCTCAACGGACGTAAAGAGATCACCGCGGAAACCGCACTCGAGATCGCCGCCGCGACCGACACCGAGGCAAGCACCTGGCTCCGACTCCAGAACACCTATCGACTGTGGCAACTGTCAAGGATCCCGAACCAGGTAGGCACAACGGCGGTTTCGCGCCGCGCCCGCCTCGCCAAACTTGTCCCGATGCCCGAGTTGCGCAGGCGAGGAATCATCCCAGCCGGGGCCGACCTCGACGCAGAGGAAGCTGCGGTCCTCGACCTCCTGCAGGCGACGGACCTCGAAGCCCCGCCACCCATCACGCTCGCCGCACGCCGTTCCGAGGAGACCGCACCGATCTCACCGCCGCAACTGGCATGGATCGCGTGTGTACGCCGGGAGGCACTGCGACGTACATCCCCACTGCCCGAAGTCGGTGATGTTTCCGCGCTTGCTTCGGAGGTGGTCCGGCGAGCGCAGGATCCAGCCAGCTTGGTCCGATTGCCAGAACTATTCGCACAATTCGGTATTCGCTTGCTCTACGTTCAACCTTTCAAATCGGGCAAAATAGACGGCGGCGCCTACCTCGACGACTCGGGTACTCCCGTAATCGGTATTTCAGGTCGCATTCAGCGCATTGACAGCGTGGTATTCACGCTTCTCCACGAACTTGCACATCTACATCTCGATCATTTGGCCGAGGGCATTACATTGGATTCTGATGTCTGTGCGGCCACAGAAAACCAAGCAGAACGCGACGCAGACCGTACCGCGATGCGCTGGGCCCTGCCGGATAGAATCGATCTCTTCCCGCCGATTTCCAAACGAGCCGTGGTCCAGCGTGCATCAGAAATGGGCGTTCATCCGGGTCTGATCGTGGGAAGACTGCAATACCAGCAGATCTTGCCCTGGACGCACCTACGTGAGTTGACGCCGAACGTGCGCGGATACCTCAGCGCGTGGTCGTAGGTGACGGTCTTGCCACAACCGCACGAGCACGGCACCCATCAGCATCCGCAGGAACTGACGATGCGACCGTACGGCAGCTCAAACAGCAACCTTGTCGGTCTTGCTCATAGCCATTTCGGGGGTCGATGAGCAGGCGGGCGATGGAGCTGATCAACCTATTCCGGAGCACCCCATACCTTTCGGCCCGATGCTTGATTCCAGTGACGCGGCCATAGACATCGCCGGTGAGGACCTTGGCCCAAATGACTGGTTTCGCCTTCGGGCACCACCAAGGCTATTAGATTTCCTTCTTCGAACGCGGGTCCTTCGCGAAGCGACATCGGCGCAGCGCAATCGGAGCAATCGAGAGGAAGAATCGCAGCAACGGCCGCAAACCCCGGGGTGGAGCTCATTCGCGATCGCAGTCATGCACCACGCCTGCCACTTCGACTGATCCGACCGCAACACAGTGGTGATCCCGCCCAGATCGCCATCTTCGTCATGTCCAGCGCGTATCACGCCACGCGAATCCTCTGCGATCCGGCCTGGCTATCAACTATGTTGGCAGACAAGGGATTACACACTGTGTCGCGGACGAATCGGGGGAATCATGTCCGACATCAGCAGACAACGCCGTGCCGAATGGGCTGCCGAGCAACTCGCCGCGCACCCACAGCTCACCGCCTCACAACGCCGCTTCCTCTCGGTCATCTTGATCGAACAAGGCTGGCATCTGCTACTCGATCCGGCGACACCCCGCCCGGACCGGTCGGCGGCTGTCGCGATCGGCCGAACCGGCGTGTTCGTCCTGGTCTTCGCCGAGAACGTGCCGACCGCCCGGATTCTGCGTGAGATCCGCCGGACCGCCGAGGAGCTCTTCGCCAGCCTGCTGGTCGAACGCGGTCAGTTCGTCCCGCACACCCTCGAGGTGGTACTGCTCATGCCGCATCGAATCACCACCGAGGCCCACGATTCTTTCATCACCGCAGACGAATCCACGATCCGCGACACCGTGCTGGCACGCGACCGGCTGCTGACCCGCCACCGGGCCGGCGCCATTGCCGCCACGGTCGCGGCACGGATAGGTACGGGCACTTGGATCTGCACCGATGACGCGCCGACACCGGATCCGGTATCCAGCGAAGGCCTCTTCGATCGCGCGAGCCTGGACGAGGACTCCCGGTCGAACTCCCTGACGCGCCAGTTTCGCGACTGGGTCACCTTCCTCGACCCCGACCAGCTCGCCCTTGTGCACGCAAAGTTCACCGGCCCGGCCCGCTTCAGTGGCCCCGCCGGAACCGGCAAATCCGTGGTGGCACTGCACCGGATGGCGCATTTCGCCAAACGCAACCCGGGACGCCTACTGTTCACAACCTTCGTGCGCACCCTGCCCACCTACCACCAGTCCAGCTTCGCCCGGATCGCCCCGATTGTCGCCGACCGGGCGACCTTCCTCGGTCTGCACGCATGGACCACCGCCTTCCTCAATTCCCGCGAAGTCGTCTTCAACCTGGGGGTAGAGGCGGCCGAAGACGCGATGGCGCGCGCGTGGATCGGTGTCCGCCATAGACTCGACGGCTACGAGGCCACCAACCACAACTACTGGGCCGACGAGATCAAGCGAGTCATCAAGGGACGCGGCCTGACCTCGCTGGACGAATACCAGGCCATCGCGCGATCCGGACGCGACGGAGTCCGCCTCGACAGCCGCCAGCGGGCCTATATCTGGGAAAACCTGTACCTCCCCTACCAGTCACGACTACGGAAACGTCACCTACACGACTTCAACGACATCATCGCGCTGGCGATCGATGAGATCCGGCTGCGGCCGCTCGATGACAGCGAACGCTTCTCGATGGTCGTCGTCGACGAGGTGCAGGACTGCACCCTGATGGAATTGCGATTGGTCCATCAGATCGCCGGCGGCACCGACTCCGACCAACTACTCCTCGTCGGCGACGGCCAGCAACAGGTCTACCCCGGTGGCTGGCGGTTGTCCGACGCCGGGATTCCCTTGGCGGGTGGCCGCGGCCGCGTGCTGCGAACGAACTACCGAAACCGCGCCGCCGTACTGGATCTTGCCAAGAAGTTCCAGGCGGGCAACACAGTCGACGACCTCGACGGCGGCCGCGGATTCATCCTGCGCGAAAGCAATGGGACCCTGCCCGACGGCCACACCGTGGAACTGCATCTACGCCGTGGCGAACTCGACACGGCCTTCTTACAGGCCGTCGAAGAGTGCGGCGTCCCCCCAGGCGACATCGCCGTCATCGTCGACACCCACAAAGACGCCAAGCACCTGCGCGAGGTACTGCAGGTGGCAGGACTACCGACGATGCCTCTCGACGATTACGACGGCACACAGCTGAAGGAGATCAAGGTCGGCACCGTCCACCGCGCCAAAGGCATGGACTTCGCGGCCGTCTTCCACATCACTACCGAACCAGCGACATTCGCGACCGTCCGGGGCGCCACCCGCGATCACGCGGAACTGGCCGCACGGCAGAAACTGGTCGCGATCACCCGCGCCCGCGACTACGCCTGGCTCGCCTACATCACCGACCACTGAGCACCGCCGTTTGTCAGCGCTATCAGGCCACAGAGATCACCCGCTCCAGCACACGCGATCACTCATCGGAGGCGCGCGTGTGGTGGCTCGATGGGGAGCCGATACTGGTCGGACCGCATCCGGACGACCCGGGCGCGCGGCCCGAGCCCGACCTTACCTCGGTGCACACGGCCGTTTCGCGGCTCGGGTGCCGCTTCGTCACGACTGATATCGCACGTCGTGTGGATGGGAAGTGGCGTGTGATCGAAGTGGGGGATGGGCAGGTCAGCGACCTGCCTGCCGGGGTGTATCCGATGCAGTTGATCGGGCCGCTGATGCTAGCGACGTCGAAGTATTCATGTGCTGTCTACAAGTTCCGGCAACGAGTTGATTGTTTCAGACTTTCGCGCCCGCCGAGAACAACCGTTCTCGCTCGCTGGCTATCACGTCCCGGGTGAGGTCGGCTTCCGAGACGTCGTATGCCTCTGGTGCGCTTCCTGCAGTCTCGCTCCTCTTGGCGAACTCTTCGAACATCGCGCGTTTGTGGGCCAAGATCTCGGTGATCCGCAGGTCGACGCCTTCTTCCGAGAGCAACCGATGAACCTGAACAGACTCCAGTTGCCCCATTCGGTGCGCACGCGCGATAGCCTGCCATTCGATCGTCGGCTTCAGCTGTGGCTCGCATATGACTACTACCGATGCCGCCTGGATATTCAGACCAACTCCGCCGGCCACGATCTGTGCCACTAATACTGATCCGTGCTTGGCCTTCTGGAACTGATCGACCATCGTCTGCCGAGCCCGCGCGGGTACTGAACCAGTGAGAGGCCCGTAGACCTTGCCTGGAAGAGCCGCCGCGACCAGGTCCAATACCGCGCGGAAGTGCGAGAATACGAGCACTCTACGATTGTTTTCCTCAGCTTCCCTCACGATTTCGATAAGCCGTTGCACTTTGCCCGAGCCGCGCTGTGACATCGCGGCTTGCCGCATGGCCATGAAATTTCCAGCCGTGACCGCCGCCCGATACGTCAAGCGGTCGTCGTCCGAGGTCGGAACCCACTCGTTGACTTCGACGAGATCAGGAAGCTCCACAAGTACGTCTTCTTGGTTTCGGCGCAAGTAGGCGGGCGCAACCTGCTTGCGGAAACGTGATGGCGTGAACTCGTCCGCGTCGACGATGAGCTCTGGCCTGACGTACCCCACAAGATGGCGGAACTCATCGAGTCGATTCTCCAGCGGCGTTCCTGTGAGGAGGATCGCCCGGTCAGCGGCAGAAATCAGATTGGACGTGCGTTGTGACCTTTTCGCCGCCGGGTTCTTTATATAGTGGGCTTCGTCAACAACAACACATCCGATCTTGCCAACCTGGGCTAAACGGCTGTCAAACCACGCCAAAGTTTCGTAGGTTGTAACGGCAACACCGCCAGAATTGATCCAGCTACGTGCTGCACTTTCCCTACCCGCGCCATGAATCCGATGCGGTCGCAACCTCGACTTCGACGCGATCTCCCTCACCCAGTTCGTCACAACAGCCGCAGGGCAGACAACGACTGCGTGGTGATCACCCTTGGCGCGCAGATGCGCAAGAACCGCAAGTGCTTCAATTGTCTTTCCGAGGCCCATCTCGTCGCCGATAATAACCTTCCGCTGCACAAGCGCAAACCGTGCGCCGAAGCTTTGATACCCGCGTAGCGATGCGAGCAGGTACTCGATATTGAGTTCAAATTTTCGAATGGACTCGACAATTACCTCGGGGAGGTCACCTCGCGTCTTCCGCTCATCTTCCGTTAGGAATCCGAGCTCTGAAAGCAACGCGAAGTAATCTGCAGGACGAGATTGAAAGTCGCCCCATGGGTCTCCGACTGCCCTGCCTCCGACGCCGGTTCCCGCCAGCGCATCGGTGGCGCTCAGTCCTCGAGCACGACGTCCAAGATCGACGAACAAGTCGCCGAGAGCCGCTACTGTGTGTGGGCTCGTCGGGAAGACGAGCAGATGACTGGTCTGGTCATTCACGGTCCGGCCGAGCGGAATCAGTGCGTTTGCTGCTGCAATCTCTAAGGCCGTCGGCGCACCTCGGCGCATGCCGTCCCATACTGCGAGAGCACGAAGCAGTTGGGTTGCTTCGGTCGGCCGAGTCTTGAGATCGATCCGCGGTGGCGTTTCATCAAGAGTTGTCTTCCACAGGGTTTCGGCTGCACCGAGAATCCGGGTCGCGCTCATCGATCCAACACCCGGTATGCGTTCGATAAGACGCCCCTGCTCTCGAACCTGAAGGACAGTCTTGATGCCTGCCTTATCCAGCGGGGCGATTTGGAGGCGTTCTCGGGTTGCCTCTCGTAGCCGATCTACAGGCATCTCCGCTACCAGGCACCTGGTTTCTGCCTGGCGAACGTTGTTACCGGCATTGACCGCGTTGCCTCGAAGCGCCTGTGTCCTTTGATCAGCGGTCTGAATTGTCGAAATGGTCGCAGCTAGTCCCGCTGCGGAACTTGCTGCTAACAGCTGTGGCGCGACTCCGACCTCTTGGAGTTGCCTGCTCAGGCCGACCCAGTCGGCGAGTGCGTCGGCTATGGGCACGGTTGTCACCGTGTTGAGCTTCGGCGTCAGCGATTCGAGCTGGGATGCGACATTGTTCAGGACCGCCCACTCGTAGAACTCGTTGAGGAAATCCGCGGACTTTCGGCTTGCCTCACGCTTGCCACTGCTGCGCAAGAACCTTCGAAACCCGGATGCACTCTGCACCTCACGAATTGCTTGGTCGGCCTCGACAATCAGCTGCCGACGTAGAAGATGCTGCTCGAACTCGGTCAGCTTCCGCAGATTGTGGAATTGCGCGAGCGAGCCAAGAAGGTGGCCATGTGAGCTGGTGAGCGGGATGACCCGCCACGCCGTTTTGCCTTCGAGGCGAATGGCGCAGCACTCACGCCGCAGCGCGGCGACGGCCTCCGACGCCAGACGAGCGACCTGATCATGATACTCAATAATGGTTCGCGCTTGACTAACCCACCCCGCCACCGCGTGCGTGACTCCGGCGAGCTGTGTCCGTTGATCCTTGTTCATCTGCCTGCCAACTCGCTCTGGTCCCATTCCGGTGCCGGACCAAGCGAACACGACCAGATCGGTTGGCGCAGTTCAGGTCGATGACCCCAGGCGGCAACGATACCGCAATCTAGGCGGTGTCGGATGTCGCCTTGTTGCTCCGCCGTATGACGGCATTCTCGCGCGAAAGTGGCGCACATCCGAGACACCGCTACACCCCCACCGGTACTGGTGCATCGGGGCACGAGTACCGGTGAGCGTGTAGGTCGCCAGCATCATGACCTCCTGAAGGTCAACCTGCCCCGTGGCCTGCTGGCTCAGGATTCCTCGAACCCGGACTGATCGAACTTGAGCGTCCTCGCGTTCTCAGACACGGTTCGAACCCGGCTCTCGTTGAAGCCCTCGGAGTCAGTCGCCTCGATCTCGATCCGCACCGTGACGCTGGTGTTCTCACCAGAACGAAGGTGCGCAAGCACCTCGTCGGCAATGTTCTTGAACTCCAGCGCGATCTTGTCGGAGTTCAGGGTCTTCACCCCGTAAAACCGCGACGGCCAGGCGATGTCGAACGTCGGCGTCTGTGACGAGCCACTATTCGGCTTTAGGACCTGCGACGGGCCTGGGCCCGGACCCTGCTCGTGGTCGGATTCCGGTGTCGGTGCCGGCCCGGGTTCGTCCGCGCGCTGCTTCTGCGCGACATCAGGACGGACGAGAAGTAGCGAGTCGGTTGCGACCGGAGCATTCTCCTTGTCCTCCGGGGTCCAGAGTCCGATGTACCGCCCAGAGTCCGCATCGTAGCCGGCTGCGAGGGCGAACGCGTCCGTCTGCCAGATCATCGGCAAATCGAGGATTCCAACGTCGAGAACGGACCGGTCACGTAGGCGCGGCATATAGGGATACTGGGCGTACAGCCCCCACAGTGAACCCAACGAGACGTGGCCATCCTTCCAGATCTGCGGAATCTTGCCGATCGCGAGACGGATCGTCGCCGCGGCCTGCCTCGTCGAAAGGTCACCATCGTTCCCCAGCCGTCGCGAAACGCGGTCCGCAAGAGCGTCAGACTGACCCTCGACTTTGGTCTCCTTGATCAAGAACGGCGCGCCGGGATCAGGTTGCGCAGGAACCAAGGCCCAGGTAAAGCTCTGAAGCAAACGTGCAGTAACTGTCTGGTCAGCCTGAGTGGCCCGCTGCGAGGCCTGGTTCTTCTGGTTCTGGGTCAGATCGAGATCGGTCTCATTGGCAAGTACGTGCTTCCAGCCCAGGTAGTCGCGGGTCGCGCTGTTTAGCTCTTCGAGTCGCGCTTCGTCCGCTGCGAGGTAAACGAGCGAATTGCGATGTGTCCGGTTCGAGCTTCCGCGGTGCTCAGTGGCCTGGTGGGCGAACGCCTTTGCGGCTGTGTCCGCACCCCTCTTGTGGGCGACCTTCGGGTGCAAGATGACCAGTCGAGCCTCGTCGGTATCAGGGATGTCCGCGTTCGACTCGGGGCAGACGTGGACGCCGACGAAGTCGCCGCGCTTGCGTCCCTGGTCTTGGAGTCGTCGGACGATCTCGGCCCACACATCTTCCTTGTGAAGACGCTCGGCCTGATCCTTAGCGGCCCGAGAGATATTGGGCTGGACATCGTACCAGTACTTGCCCGAGCCGGAGTAAAAGTACGTCGCACGGTCGCCGAGCTGAGTCAATGCGGAGTGGAAGTTTCCCGGTATATCGCCAGGGATCGCGGTCCCGAGGAAGACCCGCTGGGCACCGATGCCCTTGTGGACTGACCCAGGTGCGATCGTCGGGGCTGCGCCGAAGAAGACTGTCCGCGCGAGGCGTTTGGTCAACGCCCGCTGACCGAAGAGCGGCTTCTCCTTATCAATACGAGCCGGCTCGGAATTCGAGCCATCGACATCGGCGTCGATGATCGCCTTCCATGAGTCGTGGAGGTACTGCGTGAGCTGAGAGTTCACGTTCGACGTGGCGAGCGGGATCGACGCGGGCATAATCATCGGCGACTGATCTTCGCCGGTCCAGAGCGCGTGGATAACCGTGCTCATCAGACACAGGACACCACGCGTTTGTTGGAATCGCTCTAGCGACGACCATTCCTCGTAGAGGGTGTCAAACAGCTCCGGGTGAATTGGATATGTCCGCTTAATCCGGTTCTCGTATGCGGTGTCACGAGCCTCCCGCGGGAAGTCGTCGGAGAATTTGCGATACATCTCGACGTACGCGCGGGCGGTTGCGCCAATGGCCGCGAGCGCTGCTGCATCCGGCTGCTTGAAAAGTCGCTGCTTGACGATGTGGTAGGCCTCGGTCGACGAGGCGGGGCGCCACTGGTCCGCGACACGGCGGACGACGTTCTGGAGGCGTTTGACTGCCTCCAAGCCGTTCTGCCCGCCAACTTCCTCGGCGTTGCCCGCAACGATCTTGTCGTTGGCGTCCCCGGTCTCCGACGCCGGAATCGATATCGCGAGCAATACGCCTTTGGTACCTTTAGCAGCCTCGGTGAGCGACTGTGCGAACGTAAACTGGTCGTCGAACGTCCCTCCTGCAAGGTCGTCACGACCGACCAGTGACCTCGCGTAGGCAACCCACTCGTCGATCAGGATGACCGCCGGTGCGTAATTGGCCAGCAGCTGGTGGAGAGCCTCGCCTGGGTGGGTCCTGTCGCGGTCGGCTTTGGCCACGACCGCATAGCCTTCTGACCCACCGAGCTGCCAAGCGAGCTCGCCCCAGATGGTGTTCACATGGGTGCCGCAGTCCTTTGTGACTCCGGACGGGCTGAAGTGGTTGCCAACGATGGCAACGCGATTGACCTTGGTGGCTGAGTAGCCGTTGACAGTCAGGAGTTCCTGGGTCTCTTGCGGAAAGTTACCAACGGGCAGGCCTGCGGCAATGTGCCACAGCGAGAGCATCGAATGGGTCTTGCCGCCACCGAAGTTGGTCTGCAGGTTGATGACTGGAGACGCGTTGTCGTCGCCTGCGAGGCGGCGCACAGCTCGGCCGATGAGGCTGCGGAGACCTTCGGTCAGGTAGGTACGGCGGAAGAATTCGACCGGGTCCGCGTAGTCGGAATCGACCTCGCCTCCGGTGGCAACCTTGTAGAGGTCGGCCGCGAACTCCGATGCGTGAAAATTGCCAGTTGCCACATCATCGTGGGGCTGGAGCACCTCGCGCCAGGGCCGAAGACCAGCTGCCTCCGGGTTGTCGACGGCGGCCTTAAGTACCTTCTTGTCGTCCTTGTCGGCGGTGACGCGACGCAGGTTTAAGCGGATCAGCCGGACTTCATCTGCATCTTTGCCGGCGCCGATCAGTTTGAGGAGCCGTTCGCCCGTGTCGAGTGCACGGTATGCGTCGTCGTCTGTGAACGTGCCGTTGTGCGCCCATTGGTTGCGCACCTCGCGAAGTTCGTTTGCAAAGGTCTCCCCGCTCCGGCCGATAGCTTGATTAAACGGACGCCACCCCGGCTTGAACCCGGTGGTGATGTTGCCTTCGGTCAAAATCCTGAATTGCACCTGCGGGTCCAGTGCGTCGTACGCCTTCGTCGACGGAGCGCCGTTCTTGCTGTCTTTTGCCTGCACTAGCTTGGTCCAGACCGCTCCCAATGACGGATCTCCCTGACCGACGACAGTGGAGATGAAATCATCGAGTGCTGGCGCCAGTACTTGGAACATGCGGTCGATACGGTCGCGGTTACTCAGTGCCATGTCAATCGTTCTCCGTGACGGTGTCATCTTTGAGCTCGTCCGGCTCAAAGTGTGCCGAGTCTTCCTCGGCGAAGCCATGATCAATATCGCGCTGGACGTTCTTACCGATGGCGGCCTCAACGAGCCTGCACAGGCTCTCGCGGCGAGTCTTGAAGAAGGCTACGAAATCGTCCGTCCGCAGCAGATGGGCCGGTACGAGATGCATCGCGAGCAGCGCATCAAGGCGCGGTGACTCCAGCTGGGCGCGAGACTCGATCACCTTCAGATACGAGGACGGTGCGACGCCGCCGATCGTTCGGTTGGTTCGTGCGCTGATTGTCGTCTTGTTGACGATGCTCTCGCGGTGTTCGTCATCGATTCCGGTGTCGTTGCACCACTTCTGCGGGAAAATGTGGTGGATGTCGACTGCGAGGTCAACGTACTGCACCTTGTCGAGCGCCTTGTCCTCCATCCAGTCGCGCGCACCACCCGCGAGGATGAGCGCTGCGATGCCCTTGTACGCCGCGGCATTCCTGGTCCGAAGCGAGTGAAGACGCGACTCGGTGAAATTCGCGTCCTGAACTGTTCGCGGGACCACCTTTGACTCGTCTTGCGCCCACGCCGGGACCATCTCGATATCGCGTGCGAACCGACTCTCAATCGCCGAGCCGTACAGCTCTCCGAGCACGCCACACCAGTACCAGCGGATGAGCCTCTCGCTCACACTGATGAGGTTGGCATCCTTGCCAAGAACGACCTTGACTGCAGCCAGAGGGACCAGCTGTTTCGGGTAAGGCACATCACGAGGAGCAAAGATATGGCGATCGGCGAGGAATGTGGCCGCCCAGACGAACGCATCCCGGAGCTGGTCACGCCATTCGAGATAATCAGCCAACGTGAGCTTGAGGACGTCCTCGCGCTTGGCAGAGATCGCCGGCGGGCGGTCAGTTGGGTCCGCGAGGTTCCTCTTGCGGGTGGTAAGCATCGTGAGGGCCTGCAGGAAGTCGGTGTTCTCTACCGCAGCGAGCACCGGAAAGGACGACCATCTGAGCTGGGTCTCCTTCCAGTCGTCGTTCAAGCGGAAGTCCTCACCCGACGTCTCGTAGTAGCCGGCGTCTCCCGCGAAGACAGCCGTGAGCAGCTCAAAGACGTTCAGTGGCAGGCCGCCGATGTTGACCTTTTCGAAGACGGTCGCGACGGCTGCCTTGTCCGTGCTCTCGTCGAGAACGATTGCTGGAATGTCGTAGGTCGCTGCCGGCTTGATGAACCGCTCGTGGAAACGTTTGCCGAGTTCCCGGTCGTCAAGCTCAAGAATCCAGCTCATGTAGTCGCCGTATAGGAGGTGAAGCGGGAAGTAGCCGTGCTCACGCTGCTTGTCGTGGTCGCTCAGGTCAAGGACCACGTCCTTGCCGAAGTTCGTCCGGACCACTCCGCTCGTGGGGATGCTGATGAGTGCCTCGTCGACCCGGTTCGAGTCGACGAGTGCGGTTTCCATGTGCACGTGGTAGCGACGGTCAAGCAGCTTGCCGCGGCTGTCTTTGGTGGCTACCGCGCCATCGCCGCTGAGCGCTTGAGTGAGCGACGTCAGGCGCTGCTGGCCATCGAGCAGGAGGAACTTCGCTTCGGTGCCCGGGGCAAGGTCGACGCCCTCGATCGCGCGCGGCTTGAAGCGAACCTGCGTGTTGCCCGTCTTGAGCAACATGACGGCCCCCAGGGGATGACCGCGCAGAACTGTCACCAGCAGCTGCCGGATTCGCTCGTCTTCCCACTTGTAACCACGCTGGAAGTCAGGGAGCTGGATCTCACCGGACCGCGTCCACGTCAGATATTCGCCAAGCTCGTACATCGGAGCGAGAAAGCCCATGTCAATCGTCTTCCTCGTCGAAGTCGAACACATCCTGCTGTGCGACTGGCTTCTTCACGGACCGGGCAACTTCAAGGATCTCGGGCCAGCTCGTGACGAGCGTGTTGAAACTCAGCGCATCCTTCGTCCAACCATTGCCCTCCGCAATGCGGAACAACAGGTGGGCAAGTTCCTTCACCAGGTCGGCGTCGACAGCACCGTCTGGGCGACTCAACGCAGCCTTCAAGAAGTCGCCCGCCGGCGCGATGCCGTCACGCTCCAGCACCTTGATCAGGTGGTGCAGCGCCTCCCAGTTGCTGGTGTGCATGTCTTTGAGGACGTCATAGTTCCAGGACAGGTCAGCGGGTTTGATCAACTGGGCGTTCCCCGCACGACTCGTAAGGATCTCATCGCGATCCATGCTCTCGACATTGGTATTTCTGGCATTTGCCAGACTCTGCGCCTCGCCGTATGGGCCGACGGTGTATCCGCGTTGGCGGTACCAGGCGATGGCGAACCGTGAAGTCGAGTCGAAGTCACCCTCCTGCTCATTGAGCACCTGATCAAGAATCTCGTTGATGCGCGCCAACGCTGAGCGAACCGTCATTTTCTTGCCGTCGGGCTCAAGGACAGCTGCGTACCTGCTGAAAACAGCCATCCCCGGCCCGATCGCTGCTTGAGGCAAGTCGACGGGTGCAATCTGGCCCTGCTGCAGTTTCCGGAGTGCCTCAGGCAGTTCGGCTTCCAGTTTCTGGATGAAACCGCGCCGATCTGTGGTCGGGGCGTCGATGGGGCGCGGGCGAAGCGATAGGACGATCGACGATGCCAGCGCGTTCTTTTTGTTGCCGATCAGCCGAACGCTCGACTCAGTGCGCATCGGCCAAGTCGATGTGATCTCCCAACCGGATCCGATCATGCCTTCAAGAAGAGTCTCCCAGCCGGTTGAGGCCTGGCCTGCCTCGTCAGCGTCACTCTGTTTGAAGGCGTAGTAGACAGTAATCGGCCAGTCAGAAGAAGCTGACTTGCGCGCCGACGCAAACACCTGCTGAAAACCGGTCTCGAAGAACTCCTGTGCGCCCAACTTGCCGTGATGACGATAGGGGTTCGCAACGAGCTCCTCGGCTTTCGGAACGAGAAGGGTTGCGAATAACTCAGGATAGATGGAGCGCAACATTTTACGCTGCCACACATAGAAGAAGTCAGAGAGATCTGAGTATCCGATGTTGTCGTAGTAGGGCGGATCCGTGGAGATCACACCAACCGCAGCATTGGTCGCCGCGTCCACTTGGCAGACCACGGCCGATCTGGTCGCAGGCAGCCAATCAACCACCTTTGCCACCCAATTCAACTGCCCTGAATAGCCACCGGATGATTCAGAGAATGGCATTACTTCGGCATAGTCCCAAGACATCGGGATCGCCTGGCGACCAAATACATTGCGAAGCTTCTCGCCTGTGTTATGCCAACTACAAATGGAAGACCAGTAATCGGCACAACGTGAAACCGACAAGGCGAGATAGGTAACGATAGCATCTGCATAAGCGGCTGACCCGCTATCGGCTTCTACCCGCGACCGCGCCTCCCCTACCAACTCACTGAAGGTGCAGAGGGCGGTTAGTTGACGCGGCGTGAACAGATCGGAGAAATCGGTGAAACCATAAGTCGGCGCCTTCAGGTCCCTCGGGTAGTAGCCGAGGCTTCCAGCGACCGAGTCGGATGGCGCATCGACCTCTGCTGCGTGCTCGTGGTCCGCTGTCGGACTAACGTAATGGCGACGCCGATTCCCCTCAGCAACCGTGGCCATTAACTGGCTTCCGAGCCTCTTAGCCCGTCCTTCTTCACGAATATAGGCAAGTGACGCCCCGGTGCCGCAGGAGACGCAGGTTGCTCCAGTTCTCCCGACCGTGCCGTCATCTGCTTCTGGGGGGCCGCCACTGCTCCCCTGAATCACCTGGAATTCGACACGAAGGCCGGGAGGATCGTCAGCCGATCCCATGATTTGGGGCGCGACGTATGCTTCCTTTCCCCGCTTCTTACTGAGCCACCACGACTTCACAAGCGGCAAGTCGATCGCGCATGCTGGGTTTGGGCATCTGACGGTCCGGGCCCAGATCCAAGCGATGACAGTAGCTTGCGAGCCGTCGGCCAGCACGGCCGTTGGGTAGAGCTGGCCAATCCGCTGCTGCGCTTGATCTCGCATCCATGTTCCATATGCGCGCACATCCGCTGCGAGCCCCTCTGCCCCCTTCCACATCCGGATCTGCGAACCTGCGAGTTCCGGAAACGCTGGAGCCTGGTCCCTAAACTTTGCCGGGATCTCGACGAGTGCCTTGTTGATCAGCACAGCTACTGGGTTGAGATCGGACGCTTGAGCTTCAAGCCCGAGCCGCTGGGCCTCTAAGGGAATCGTGCCGCCTCCAGCGAATGGGTCCACGATCTGCGGTGGATTTCCGTCCGTCGACTTCACAATCTCCTGACGCGCCTCATCAAGCAATCTTTCGTCACGGACATTTTCCCAAACTACGAGTCTCTCGATGATCGAGTGCAGCCGGTCCCGTTCCTTCCGCTGGAGCTCCTCCGTCGGAAATTCGCCCGGCCGAGCACTCGGGTCGTCGACCAACTGGGCGAAGAGAACTGCGCGCGCGGCTGCAAGCGGACGCCGGGCCCACCACAGATGCAAGGTGGAGGGGTGACCATGCCGGATCGCCTTCTCCCTGGCGGACTCCCGGTTGATGGCCTCGAGCGGCAAAGCCACCTCGATCAGCTTTCGCTTGTGCACTAGTTCCTCGACCCTTCGTGCCCGAGACAACGGGCGAATCCTCGCCGACAATGCGGCACGCGACGTATACATGAACTTACCGGTGGGTCCCGACAGCTTGGAGCGCGAGTGATTCGTGGGGCCCGGAGCATCAGAAGGGCCGTGTGCCCTTCGCCCAGGTTTTCGCCCAGCTGCCGCGGATGCCGGTGGCCTCAAAGTCGCCGAGGTCGGTAGTCGCGAAGGGGTCGCCCAGATACCTCACCTCATCGAACTGCGGACCGCGAGGGTCGACACTCACCAGCGCGAGGCGGTACAGCGGAACCGCGTTCTTGCCCGTCATAACTTCGTTGTGTGTGACGAAGAAGTCCTTCGCGCCCTCGATGCGCGCCTTGACCTCGACCCGATAGGTGTCGCCGTTGGCATCGGTCGACAGGATGTCAAAGCCCTTGTTGCTAAAGGCCTGTTCAACCGGTCTGCGACCGAGCTCTCGCTCGCGGGCCAGAACAAGGTCGACGCCCCGGCGCTCGACTTCCTTGGTCTCCTTCGCGTGGATGGGCGCGTTGTCCGGAATCTCACCTTCGAGCATCCGGATGGGCAACACCAGTGCCGCGGTGACGATGTGTGGCGGCTTTGTCGACATGAGCAGCTGCTGGTCAAGTAAGGCGAGGCGCTTGCGAAGACGGACATCGAGTTCGACGGCCTTCCGGTTGAGGCTGTCGGAGGATTCCTTGGGCTTCTCGCCCTTCTGCTCCTTCTCCGATGCCACTGCAGCGTCGAGCAGGAGGCGCTCGCTTTCGGAACTAAGTCGCTTTGTCACCAGGTAGCGGGCCTTCTCAAGCTCCGCAAGCCGCTGCGGCTGAACCTCGGCGAGGTATTCCGGAAGCTGATTGGCGATGATCCAGCTCATGCCCTTGTCCTCGGCGTCGCCGAGCCAAGCCAGGCTCCGGGCGGCGTCAACGACAGGACCCTCAGGTGCGGCCACGCAGTCGAGATAAGGCGCAGGGCCAGCGGGACCGACGGTGCCGAGCTGGTCGACATAGGCGTAGGCGAAGCGCCGCGCGACCGACCCACCCGTGGCGTCTGCGACCTCTTCGACGACTCCGACGAGGAGATGGGGTTCTTCCAGGGTCGCGGAGACGAGGATCGTGCCCTGGCTAAGTGCGCCACCGAAGTTGCGGATCGCTTCGCCCATGACAGCGTCGTGCAACGGGTGGCCGGGCGCCAGGAGATCGGCTCGGGTCAGGTCCCCAGACTGGACGTGGCTGAGATCGAAGGTGACCCGGTCGTACTTCGTCGCGATCGGCCCAGTGCCAGCTGCGCGGATGTGCTGCGGGACGTTCGCGACTTCGTAGCGCCCCTGTTCACGCTTGACAATGCGACCGCCGAGCTTGGTGAACGCGGCTTTGAAGGCGAGCTCGATGTAGTGCGGCTGCAGTCGGCGCGCGCGTGCTTCGTCCATCGCGGCCCGCAGCGCGTGGAGGTCGGCTTCGGCGAGGTGCTCGGAGGCGAGGGCTCGCTCATCGAGCAGGTCCTTGAGCCCCTCGCCTACGGAGGCGTCAATGACTTCGTGCATCTTGGCTTTCACATCGGAGCGCTCGCCGTACTGGATGGCCTCCAGCAACAGATCTCGCAGTGGGATGTCGGTGAAGGCCTCGCCTAGGACGTCGAAGACCTTACCGCCGTATGCCTGCCGCATCTGTTCGAGCTTCTCCAGCAGCCGGGTGAAGACCTCGCCCTCGCGAGTGTTCGAGGCAACCAGGTTCCAGAGGCGGCAGACCTCTTCCTGGCCGATGCGGTGAACACGGCCGAAACGCTGCTCGATGCGGTTCGGGTTCCACGGGAGGTCATAGTTGACCATCAGATGCGCGGCCTGGAGGTTGAGACCTTCACCAGCTGCATCCGTGGCCAGCAGGATCTGGCAATCGCGGTTCTTGGTGAACTCCTCGGTGATCTGACGGCGTTCGGCGCGGCGTACTCCGCCGTGGATTGCGCGGACTGCGTCGGGCTTGCCGAGGAGCGAACCGATCCTGCCCTTTAGGTAGTCGAGTGTGTCGCGGTGCTCGGTGAAGATGATGAACTTCCGCGGCCAACCGTTCTTGTCGGTGACGAGCGCGTTGTCCTGGAGGATGGCCGACAGCTCGGTCCATTTACGGTCGGTGCCGGCTTCGCGTACGAGTCTCGCGGTATTGATCAGGTCACCGAGCTCGACGAGCTCAGCGTTGAGCTCAGCGACCGTACGGGCGGCGGTTGCTGTGTCGAGGAGCTCCTCCTCCATCTGTTCGAGCTCTTCGGCGTTGAATTCGTCGTCATCGATGTCGCTGACGTCGATGGTCGGTTCGCTGTCGCGGTAGGTGCCGTTCTGGATCTCGAGCTTCTTGCGCTCCAGGCGCTCGGAGCGTCTAACGAGGCTCTTGTAGATCGCCTCCGGGCTGGACGCGAGGCGTCGCTGGAGGACTGTCAATGCGAAGCCGACTGTGTTCTTGCGCTTGCCACCGACACGCTCGGCGCGGTTCATACCCTCGCGGACGTAGTGGGTCACATTCTCATAGAGGTCGTATTCGAGCGCCGTCAGCTCGTACGGGACCGTCTCTGCGATACGTTCCGGGAAGAGTTTCTTGCCCTCGAAAGTCAGGAGGTCTTCCTTGACCATGCGGCGCATGATGCCGCTGACATCGGCAGTCTTCTTCTGCTTGCCTTCGAACCGGTCGCGGTCGAGCAGGGTAAGGAAGAGTTGGAAGTCTTCCTCCTTGCCCGAGTGCGGTGTCGCGGTCATCAGGAGCAGGTGGCGGGTGATCTGGCCGAGGATCTCGCCGAGTAGGAATCGCTTGGTCTTACGCAATTCTCCGCCGAAGTAGTGCGCCCCCATCCGGTGTGCCTCATCGACGATGATCAGGTCCCACTCGGTTTCCTTGAGCTTGGCCTGAAGCTGCTCGTTGCGCGAGAGTTGGTCCATCCGCGCAATCAGCAGCGGGTTCGTCTCGAAGACGTTGAAATTCGCCTGAGCATCGATGAGCTGGTTGGTCAGCAGATCGAAGCGGAGACCGAACTTGAAGAAGAGCTCGTCCTGCCACTGCTCGACCAAACCGCCGGGAGCGATGATCAGGCACTGCTTGACGTCGTCGCGAAGCAGCAGCTCCTTGACGTAGAGACCGGCCATGATCGTCTTGCCTGCGCCGGGGTCGTCGGCAAGGAGGAACCGGAGTGGGGTCCGCGGCAGGAGCTCGCCGTACACCGCGCGAATCTGGTGCGGCAGCGGTTGAACGTCGCTGGTGGCGACCGCGAGCATCGGGTCGAACAGTCCGGCCAGGGAGATGCGCTGGGCCTCAGCAACGAGCTTGAAGTCGCTGGCAGCGGCATCGAACGCGCGACTGCCGCTCTGGGCGACGCTGAGGTTGTCCTGGTCCTTTCGGAACACGACCTGCTGGCCGAGACCGCCCGCAGCATTCTTGTAGGTGAGCTCGAGTGCATCCGAGCCGTGCCACTGCGCGGCGATGACAGTGATCACCTCAGCGGGGATGACCCCGTCGATCCGCAGACCGGGCTTCAGCTCTTCAAGCCGCACGAATGAACCTCCTGGTTGGCAACGCACGAACGTTACTCGGGACTACCGACAGCTTCGCCATCCCCACCGTTTCGTCGGCAATCGTTGCAGCGTTCGGGTCTAGCCGGCAGCTCGGGGACATCGAACACGGTCAATCAATCCTCGCGGTCTCTTGATTGAGCAGCCAACTACGAAATCACAGTGAGGCTTCTCCCGGACCGCAGAGAGATACCGCGAACTTATCGACGAGCTCACGACCGAACGTGGGCCATGCGACGAGCAGGTCATGTACTGCCAATGGCAACGCGCGAACTGCGACGCGCGCATGGGCGACGTGCGGGCCGCCGTGACTCGACTGCGACGGCTGTACCCAGATGCCGGTCCATTACGGCGAACAGGATCGTCGTGTCATCGAACTGGCGTCGCAGATTCGAGAGATCGAGGCACAGTGACAACACTGGCGTAGGCGTTCGCGCGGCCCAGGCGGCGCCGAGGAGTGGCGACGGAGATGCGCTACGATCTTGGTCGTTAGGTTGCGGCCCGACGGGCTTCCGCTGATCGGATATGCCCCTGCTGCACGAGGTTTCGTGCTGCCAGGGGGTACTGGGCATGTTGGAGAGGGCTCTGCGGACGACTGCGGCAGAGGTATTGGAGTGGTCGCTCGAGGCAGTGCTCGTCGATATGATCATCGAGCGCCAGGGGTGGAAGCCGGGTCAGAACAATGCTCAGACCAATTCGTGGCGGTCCAGCCTTCCTGAGATTGCCGGTGACCTGGTTGCTGCAGGTTTGGGCGATGTCGAGATGCTGGTCGAATTTCGGCTGCCGACGACGGGTTCGCGCGCTGACGTGATTCTCGCCGGTGCCAATCCGATGACCGGCTCCGACAGCTATGTGGTGGTGGAGCTGAAGCAGTGGAGTGAGGCCGAGTTGGCCCACAACAGCGATCGCATCGTCCGCGCGAGTTACGTGCGCGACGACCAGCTTCATCCGATCGAGCAGGTAAGGGGGTACTGTCAGTACCTCTCGCGCTACATCGAGGTCCTGCACGATCGGCCGCAAGCCCTCCACGGTGCCGCCTACTTGCACAATGCGACCGAGAAGTCGATCAGCACCTTGCGAGCCAGGCACGGCGACCAATTCGGCAGGCTCTTCACCGGCGAAGGACAGGTCGAGTTTCAGAACTTTCTCGCGGCCAGACTCTCGCCGACGCCGAGCGATGCCGGGCAGCGGCTGCTGAACAGCAAAGTCCTGCCGAGACCGCACCTGTTCGAGTTCACTGCGTCGGAACTGCGCCATTCGTCCGAACTTTCGCTGCTCGACAATCAGGAGTTGGCCGTCGAGCGGGTTCTCCAGCAAGTGCGTTTGGCCCACGAGCAGTCGCGGAAGAGCGTCGTGATCGTGACGGGCGGTCCAGGCAGCGGGAAGAGCCTGATCGCGGTGAAATTGCTCGGTGAACTGGGCCGCGGTGGGTTCAGGGTCCTGCATGCGACCGGATCGAGCGCGTTCACCCAGACGCTTCGGAAATATCCGGCACGTGGATCAACAGCGCAGAAGAACCTCTTCCATTATTTTCGAACA
The DNA here is from genome assembly GCF_042794235.1 of Nocardia sp. NPDC056541. NCBI lineage: Bacteria > Bacillati > Actinomycetota > Actinomycetes > Mycobacteriales > Nocardiaceae > Nocardia > Nocardia sp. NPDC056541. Next base: position 26,742 of record NZ_JBHTUD010000011.1, on the reverse strand, counting down.
TTCGCGTCTTATCGCAACAACGAGCTCGATGTGCTGATTTGCGATGAGGCGCACCGCGTGCGCGAGGTGTCGACAAATCGCTTCACACCCAAGGATGAACGGGAGAAGCGCAAAGCTCGGCCACAGATCGATGAGCTCATGAACGCTGCCAGGGTCCCGGTGTTCCTGTTGGACGAGCATCAGGTCGTCCGCCCGGATGAGGTCGGGACCTATCATGAGATCCAAGCGCATGCCGCACGCGCGGGAAACGTGGTTTATACCATCTCACTGTCGGGGCAGTTTCGGTGCGGCGGTAGCGAGGAATACGACGAGTGGGTGCGGCGACTCCTCAGGATGCGGGCAGGCGGGCCGACCACCTGGCCTGGTGATCAGCATTTCGAGGTCCGGGTGGCGCAGTCGCCGCAAGAAATGCAGGACTATCTGCGCACAAAGTTCGAAGCGGGTGCTACGGCGCGAATTACTGCCGGATACTGCTGGCCGTGGAGCGATCCGAAGCCAGATGGCACGTTGGTCGACGACATTCAGATCGGGTCGTGGTCGATGCCGTGGAATTCCAAAGCTAATCGGGAGCTCCCTGGTGCACCTTCGAGCCCGTACTGGGCGACAAACCCCGCTGGCTTTGGACAGGTGGGCTGCATCTACACCGCCCAGGGTTTCGAATATGACTGGGCCGGCGTCATCATCGGGCCGGACCTGGTGTTCCGCAATGGCCGACTGGCTACCGTCAGGGAGAAAAATCTGGACAAGCCGATGAGGTTGAAGAACCTGCACGACGATCGGTCCGACGAGTTGATCCGCAACGTATATCGAGTCTTGCTGACGCGTGCCATGCGCGGTGTGGTCATCTACTCGACCGACGTGGAGACTCAGCAGTTCATCACGGAACTGGTTGCTGGCTCATAGGTGTGTAGAGATGCTGTAGTTCGGTCACGACCCACCACCGTCGGCGGTGTCAGCGAGGCTTGTCCCGGATTGCACCGGTCGAGCCTGAATCAGGCCTCACTCGCGGTCTGAACACCACAATCCGCGAGCCGACCAGATCTGGGGAGGTCCCGAGTCGCCGGTAGAAACCTGTGGGCTAGCGAGCAGAGCCGGTTCACGATCGTCGATCGTGTGGATGTAGGTATCCTTCAGTCTGATCGGATTGTTGCGAGGCCCATGACCGTCTCCGGTGCTGTGACCGGTGGCAGGTCCCCGATATCGAGTCCACCCGGTAGTAGAGCCCGGGTTGTGTTCGATCCGTATCAGTTGATGCCGCACGCCACCGGATGGTGGCGGTGGCTGCAGCGGGCAGCGTACTCGGCCGGGGTCAGATAACCCAGCGCCGAGTGACGGTGCCGTAAGTTGTGCTCGGTTTTGAAGTCGCCGATCACCACCCGTGCTTCGAGCAAGCTCGTCCAGTGGTTGCGGTTGAGACATTCCACCCGCAACCGGCGGTTGAACGATTCGATATGACCGTTGTTCCACGGCGTGCCCGGCGAAATATAAGACAACCCGACCCTGCTCGCGCAGAACTGTTGCAGCGCAACAGAATGAACTCCGGCCCGTTGTCCATCCGCAACACCTTCGGCGGGCCGCCGGCCGCGTCGAAGACCTTGCCCAGCTCGGTGACCAACCTGTCGGCGGTGATCGACCGCTCGACCAGGTGCAGCAGCGATTCTCTGGTGTGTTCGTCGATCATCGACGCGATCTTCACCGCCTTGCCATCGACGGTGGAATCGAAATGGAAATCCAACGCCCACACCACTTTCGGGGCATCAGCATCGACCTGTGGCACCGAGGACGTGCCGGCTCGTTTGCGTGGGGAATGTGCCCGGATCTGTAGGCCTTCCTCACGCCAGAGCCGGTGGACCTTCTTCTTGTTCACCTCCCGCCCCTCGTCATGACGCAGGGCTGCCCATGCGCGCCGGAATCCGTGGCCTGGGTGTTTGGTGGCGTAAAGGCGTAACCAGGCCCGCAAATCGGCGTCTGGATCGGCGGGAGTCTGCGCCAGCGGTGTCCGCCGGTAGGTGGATCGAGCGAGCCCAACGGCCTTGCACGCCAACCGTTCCGACATGCTCAACGTGTGTTTGAGCATGTCCACGGCGCGGCGTTTAGCGGCTGGGCTCAGAATTTTCCCTTCGCGACCTCACACAACGCGTCCTTTTCCAGCTCGGCATCGGCAAGTAGCCGCTTGAGTCGGGCGTTCTGTTCGCGTAGCTCTTTGAGTTCTTTGGCGGCGTCGGTGTTTATGCCCGAGTACTGGCGGCGCCAGTTGTACAGGGTCGCCGCGGATACGCCCAGCTCAGCGGCGATCTGCTCGCCTGTTAGCCTTCCGCGGTCAACTCGTCCGCGCGACGTAGTTTGCGCACGATGTCCTCCGCGGAATGCCGCTTCCGACCAGCCATGACTCTCAGTGTTCCTTCCAGCCCACGTCGGGGCCAACAGGACTCTAAACCGGGTGGTCTCATCCACGGGGGCCACGCCAGTCGCGGGCAAGTCCGCGCATCCGCAACAGCCTTGTGTCGTTGACTTTGGACCCTCTCAGGCGTTGCGACACCCAGCAGGTCAGCCTCGGTCCGAGCATTCGTGGCCAACCCTGTCGTACTCCGGCGATAGAGTTCACGCACCCGCTGTGAATCTAAGGAAAGCTGTTATGGCCCAGTTCAACCGAGATGGACCGTCGTAGCTTGAAGGAGATCTGACCCAATGCCACTCGCGTACCGTTCGTTCTTTCGCGTTCGGGATGAGCCAAGGCTGCTCGAGCTGGCAACCCAGCAGCTCAACTCATGGTTGCGGTCTAAGCAGTGGGACATCGATGCACTCAGATTCGGTGCCGCAAATGACATCGCCCCGGAGGTTGTCGGCGTCGCACTGTCCGAAGAGCCCCGTGACGGGACACGGACTACTCGGTATCGGTTCGTTCAGGGCGCAGGTTGGGTTACCGAGCTGACGATCCACCAGGGCCGCTCGGAGCGCGACAGCTGGGTATGGATCGATCTGGAGAGTCCAGAGAAAGGTCCTTCGGCAAAGACACCACGCCTCGCGGGCGACCTGCTCGCGGTGCTTCACGGCCGAGACGGAAATCACCTACTCGGTGCTGGACCGCGCATCGTTCGAGTAGACGAAGCCGGCTCCGTCATCGATGCACTCACGGATCTCGACCGTCGCGGACATCTGTTCATTGCGGGTACGTCGCCAGATCTACCGGTGGACAAGTGGTCTGGCTACGTCGGAAAGCTTTTGAAAGAGACCGTTGGCCTGGCGGCCTCCTACGTACTCGACGCAGAAGCAACCGTCGAGTTCAATGCTCTTACGCCACAGTCGCATCGGGTGGATCCCGGTACGGTCCGCACCTTCCAGCCCGGCGCAGACCTGTCCAATCCTCTCGAGTCTGTCCGGCATCGGGTACTCGGCACCAGCCGAATCGTCAGGGATGACGTGCGGGTCCTGCAGAGCTTGCTCGGACGACGATCCCGTGAACTGTCGTTGACCGCTTCTCTACCCAGTGCGGTAATCCGGCTCGATCGGCGCCTGCGCGAGCAGCTCGACGCCCATCTATTCGAACAGCTCGACGCCTCGCCGCGGCGACCCGATCTTCCCCTCGACGTCGCAACGCAGGTCGAGACCATTCCAGAAGTGCCCGTGCCGTCGGTGCCACTTGCGACCACAACGCGCATCACACCGGCAGTCGATGAGGTGGTTCTCGATGCACTCCGCCGGGTGGTCATCGAGGTGATCGGCTCGGGCGAGCTGTCCGTAGCCGTCGTCAAAGAGCTCGGCGCCCGCGCAGAGGCCGTAGATCGGCTCACGCGAGCCACGACCTCTGTGCGCACCCGCCTTCACAGACTCGAAAACGAGGCAGATCTACGCGACTATGAGATTGCCCAACTGCGCCGAAGTCTCGACGACGAGAAGCAAGACCGTGCGATCGCCGAAACAGAACGTGCTGAGAGCGATCGTCAGCTGCGCCATCTGCGTAGCGAACTCGCCCGCGTCGCGAAGGCGGACACCGCCTGGGAACCTCCGTCGACAGCGGAGGACATCTGGCCACAAGGATTCGACGATTTGTTGGAACGCTTCGGAGAGCTCGAACGCCTGGAGTTCACCGGCAAAACATCCGTAACACGCGGGCTCGACGACCACGACGACCTCGGCACTTGGGCGGGTCTGTGCTGGGAAGCGCTGCTGGCGCTCCGTGACTATGCTCGCTCATGTGCGGCCGGGAGTTGGACCGGCAACGTGGAGGCGTATCTGAACGGCACACCCGGCGAACTACACGGATTCCCTCCGAACAAGCACGCGCGTGACGAATCCGCCGATGTGCGCAACAACCGGAAGTACCGCACGCCTCGGATGCTACCGGTGCCCAGCAACGTCAATGCCGATGGACGCGTCTTCATGGGCGCTCACTTCAAGATCGCCCAATACGGCATGATCAGCCCACGCATGCACTATCTCGATGACATCCTGCACTCAGGAAAGATCTACGTCGGCTATATCGGCCCTCACCTACCCACTTCAAAGACCAATTGATGGAACCGCCCGGGACTGTAAGAACGAGGGCTCTGCCCCCATTCCGGTGGTGACGCCCTCGTGACGGAACGATGTAATGGTGTGCGAGGTGAATATGCCTGCTGCCGTGGCATTTTCGGGGTTGCTTCCGCTCGTGGTAGAGGAAGTGATAGATGAGGGTACGCAGGACTTGGTGCGAGCGCGGGCGGCTGACGGCCCGGCCGAATACCCAGGTTGCGGGGCCGAGTCTGTGCGGGTTCACGGATACCACCAGCGGACAGTGACGGGCGTGCCGCTGGACGGTCGCCCGGTGGTGGTGAAGGTACGGGTTCGTCGGCTGTGCCCAATGGTAAACTGCCGCAGTATGTTTCGCGAGTAGGTGCCCGGTGTGCTGTAGCGGTATCAGCGACGCGCCGCACGGTTGACCGGCCAGGTCCGGCGGTGTGACTGGAGCCCTCTGAGCAGGTCCAGTGGATGTGAGAGTTCTTGACGCACCACAATGGGTGCAGGAGGACCAGGACACGACATGGCACGACGACACAGCCCCGAGCAGATCATCCGCAACCTCCGCGAAGGCGAGAAGCTGATCGGGCAGAGCTTCTCGATCGAAGAGGTGTGCAAGCACCTCGAGATTTCCGAGGCTTCCTGGCATCGCTGGCGGGCCAAGTACGGCGGCAATGAAGTCCGACGACGCGAAACGGCTCAAGGAGCTCGAGCGGGAAAACGCGCGGCTGAAGGAGCTGGTCGCCGAGCAAGCCCTCTCGATATCGGAAACTTCTGAGCCCGGACCGACGTCGCAGAGCCGTCGAGTTTCTGCAGCAACGGTTTCGGGGTCACAACGGCGCGCCTGCGCGGTCGTAGGCCAGTCCAGGTCGGTGCACCCCGACCACCCACCAATCACCGAGGTCGACACGATGTTGCGTGCTCGACTACGCGAAATTTCGGCCAAACATCCGCGGTGGGGATGGCGCAAAGCCCAGGCGTTGTGCTGCGGCGAGGGTTTGGTCACTAACTATCAATGCACCCAACGACTTTGACGGGAGGAAGCATTTGAAACGACCTCCTCATGCTCGGAAGAAGCGGCGGATCGGGCCCGGCCGCAACCAGCGATTGCGGGCAACGATGCCTGATCAAATGGGCGTTGGATTTCCAGGTCGATGTCACCGTCGACGGCCGCCGGGTCCGGTTCCTCAACGTCATCGACGAGTTCAGACAGGAGGCGTTGGCCATCAGGGCATTTCGATCTTGCACCGCCGACCAGCTCGTCGGTGTGCTCGATGGGATCATCGCCGACACTGACCGGGTGCGGGCCCATATCCGGATGGATAACGGCACCGAGATGACCGTGGACGCGATGTGGGATTGGTGCCGGTTCACCGGTCTCGATGCCTCGTTCATCGAGCCTGGATCACTGCGGCAGAACGGCGTGTGCGAGTCGTTCAATGGGCATTTCCGCGATGAATTCTTGTCGTGCGAGGTATTCCATTCCTTGACCGAGTTTCAGCAACCGCTACAACTCGCATAGCCGGTGGACCCGCAATTTGGGCCCAATCAGAGCTTGCTGGTCAAGAACCTGAGAAAATCCTCGCGCCCGTCAGCGGTGAACATTCGGCCCAACCGATCCGGTTGTCGCGCTCTGCGCGTGCTGATCGAGTTCTCGGTCGCGTTGTGCAGATAGGCGACGCCGTGTACCACCTCCGGACGGTCGTGGAAACTTCGACGTACTGTGCGAGGTACTTGCAGTTGCCGCGCACCTGGTCGATCGGATGTGCTTGTTCGTCCGACAGCCCACTCGCCCGCACGATTCGGTCGCTGTTGTACGCCAGCTCAGCTTGACTCCACCGCTTGAGCTCGACGACGAGCAAAATCATATCCCACGTGTAGCCCAACACGATTGTCTTGCAGCACAGGCTATTCAGCAGACCACCACGACAGAGGCCCGATTACCACGCCGGAAACCGCGCCAACTCCTCCATCTCGACGGCGACAGTTCCGCCACCCAACCGTGACGTGCATCCGGCCATCGGAGCGGTAGAGCACTTCGACATCGCCCACGCCTACGTGGAAGCCTCAGACCCTTCCTATCCCGACCGTGACAGCAAGTGATCAGCGGTCACCCGCACCGACACGCACCACTCAGCCTGTCCGGTACGACATCGCAGGATGGACACCGTTCCGCGGCCACCGCTCTCACCGTATTGTCAGCCGCCCGCAGTCGGGCAACCCGCGCTGGCCGCCCCTTCTGAACATTGGCGGGCATCTGGCGGGCGCGTCTCTTTGCCGCGATCCGCTGGAAGATTGCTCTGACCTCAGCCGCCCTGTCCAGCTCCTCATAACCCACTGCTCGGACTGCCCGCTGGTACTGCCCTAAGATTGGCTCTGGGTCACGCGTAGGACGCCTAGAACGATCGCCTCAACGGTAGTACGCCTCTCGTCACCGGAGGGAACCTTGGCAGGTGGCGAAACCTGCCGATCGCCGCCCCGCATAGCCCGCGCATTCCGCCCCTTTACCGCGGCCTTACGTCGCTTCGCTCTACCTCCACGACGAGGTTCACCAGTTGCGCGCTGTTCTTGGACCGCACCGAATTAGAGCGGATCGCGCGGATCGTTGTTTGCCGGATCGAACCGCGGATCTTGATCGCCTCGGTGCGCCCGATTCGCATACCAGTCACGTACCATCACGGCCCCGCTTCGTCCGAATATCAGCTCGCGCACTTCGCGCATACCCGACATTACAAGTGACCACCGACACACGTATGGCAAAGCATCAAGCAAACAGATTACGAATTACTGACCGGACACAGCACCGATGCGGCGAGCGTCTGGCCACGAGTCACATCCGTTGCGGTGCCGCCATCTGAGCTTCCCCCGCTTTCTCGGAGAGCTCTGACTGTGGTCCGATAGGACCGGAAGGAGTCATTCGTGGCAGCACCGAAGAAGTACCCGGACGAATTGAAGGCGCGGGCCGTGCGGCTGTATCGGGAGTCGGACCCGAAGCCGACGATCCGGAAGCTGGCAACGCAGCTCGGGGTGCATCACGAAGCGTTGCGGCTGTGGATTCGCCAGCGGAGACTGATGTCGGCGAGCGAGACGATCGCCCGACGACCGACATGCTGGCCGAGAACCGAGCCCTGAAGAAGCGGGTCGCGAAGCTGGAGCGAGTCAATGCCGTATTGCGTGACGCGAGTGCGTATTTCGCCTCGGAGCTCGGCCAGACCCGACTGTGATCGTGGCGTTCGTCAGCGAACATCCACAGCACCCGGTCGAGCTCGTATTGCGGGTTCTGGGCATCGCGTCCTCGACCTATTACGGCTGGTTGCGGCAGGCGCAGACGCCGTCACGGCGGCAACTGGCCGATCAAGTGCTGCTGGCCGAGATCGTTGACATCCATACCCGCTCCGGCGGAACCTACGGGTCACCACGCGTCCACGCGATGCCGGCTCGGCGCGGGTTCTCGGTCGGACGCAAAACGAGTCGAGCGACTGATGCGAGGGCGGGTTTGCAGGGCGCGTTCTTGCACAGGAAGTGGCGGCTGGGCTCGACCCGCCAGGATCGGCGTGCCACCCCAGCTCCGGACCTGGTGAATCGTGACTTCACTGCCGGCGAGCCGGACCGGTTGTGGGTTGCCGATGCCACCCGCATCGTCTGCGGTGAGGGCGTGTTCTGGCTGGCCGCGGTCCGGGACGCGTTCTCGAACCGGATCGTAGGCTGGAAGTGTTCGGACCGTTGCGACACCGAACTGGTCCTCGGAGCTCTCGAGTACGCGGTCTGGACCCGAGATGTCCGGGACGGGCAGCTGGTTCATCATTCCGACCGTGGGTCGGCCGGTGAATTCAACTGGTCGACGCAACATTTCGTTGTTGAAGCGATTATAGATGCTGTTCCATTGCCTCGGCCGGAGTCCGCCACCCGAGAACCTTCCGCGGTCGCGTGTTGAGCGTGTGCGCGACGGCTGCGAGGTCCTTCCCCGTCCACCGCGATAGGTCGGTTCCCTTCGGAAAATATTGACGCAGAAGGCCATTGGTGTTCTCGTTGGTTCCGCGCTGCCATGGGCTGTGAGGGTCGGCGAAGAAGACCGGGAGGCCGGTCTTCGAAGTCAACTCGGCATGGCCCGACATCTCTTTGCCCCGGTCCCATGTCAGGGTCTTCTGCATCGGCTCGGGAATCTTTGTCAACGCCGCCCGGAGCGCTTTGTTCATCGAGGACGCTCCGTAGCCACTGAGCGGGGTGCCGTTCTTGACCGGTGCAGTCTTCCTCCATCCGCGCTCGCGGGGCAGGTGGACCAAGACTGTGAATCGGGTGGAGCGGTCGACGAGGGTGCCGATCGCGGAGCGGTCGGTGCCGATGATGAGGTCGCCTTCCCAGTGGCCCGGTTTCGCGCGGTCCTCGGCTTCGGCCGGCCGGTTACCGATCAGCGCCTCGGGAGTGATGTGGGCCCAGGCGACGCGTTTGGACCGAGCCCGGGGCATGCGCAGTGCCCGGCCGGTCCGCAGGGTCAGGATCATTTCCCGATCGAGGGCACCGCGCTCGGCGATGTATAGCGCCTGGTAGATGGATTCATGGCTGATCCGCATCGAGTTGTCGTCGGGGAAGTCGATCTCCAGACGCCGCGCGATCTGCTCGGGGCTCCATGCCTGGACCCATTGCCGGTCCGCGCGGTGTGGTTTGTTGCGGCCGGTCCAAGTCCCCCGTCGCCGGCCCGGCGGCAACCCGGCCGTTCGCATCGGCGATCCGCCCGGCCAGGCGCTGCTGGACATAGTCCCGAAGTTGTTTGTTTTCAACGAGTTTCGCTGCCTTGGGCGTCGGGCGAACAGTTCGGCTTTCCATTGAGCCACCGAGGCGCGGTAGTCGAGCTTGCCGCTGCGGGTCGCTGCGTTGCGCCGCAGCTCACGAGAGATGGTCGACGGGCTGCGACCCGCGCCTGCGCTATCTGCCGTACACCCTTGCCCTGCACTCTCAACAGCGCGATCTCCTCACGCTCGGCGAACGACAGGTAGCGGCCGCCAGGCGGGTTCCAGGAATACGGTGACATCCCACCAGCATCGCGGAACCATCGCGTCCCTTTGACAGGCGATACCCCTACTGCGACACCGGCTTCCGTCGGCAACAGGCCCTCAGCGATCTTGTCCCAGAAGAGGCGCTCCATCGAGCGCTGGTGCCCAGGAGCACCCGGCGATCGCATCGGTGATCGTCCGGTGACTTCTCGCATCCAGTCTGACGGCCGTCCCAAAACACCCTCCGTTACCTCGGGTGTTGCGTCCACCGGTTGAGCCTGAGGCCTACACGGCGATCCGTTTCGCTAACCGCCTGGCCGACAACGGAATAGCACAATCCATGGGGTCTGTCGGCGACAGCTACGACAACGCTCTCATGGAGAACTTCTTCTCAACCTTGAAGACCGAGTTGGTGTATCGGAACAGTTGGCGGACAAGGGAAGACGCCGAGAACGCCTTCTTCGCCTACATCGATGGCTGGTACAACACCCAGCGGATCCAGAAGAAGCTCGGTTGGCGATCACCCGACGAGTACGAAGCCAGCTATCATCACCGGGTTCCTGCTGGAACCAGATAATCCGCTCTCCGGATTAGCGGGGGAACCTCATTGGTGGCGTGGGTTTTGATCTTGTCCGGGGAAATGCCGAGTTCCCCGCCTGCGCTTGTCATATTCAGTGCCCGCCCCTCGTGTGATGCCACCCCGGGTCAGCGGGCACTCCCTGGCCCGTGACCTGCGATGTCGAACCTGATCGACCAGGTCGAAACCACCGAAAAGAACCGGCAGGAAAGACCTGCGGCACGCAGTGCCAATCGCCGAGCGTAGCGGATACGACAGGGTTGGTCCGTGCGGTGAAATCGATGGAACCGGAAGGGGCTTCGGTGCGTCTAAGGACGTGAAGGAGTGCCATCTTCTTTGCACATTGGGCTCACACGATGGAGCATGGCTCGACTGTGGGCGTCTCACGAGCGACGGGAACTCGCCAGGGTGAAATTGTGGGGCGGTGTCGTAGGCTATGCGGAAGGACGGGGTGGCCGGGTGTCGGGAGTACTCGGAGCGGCCGTGGGGTTGGAGCGGGGTCCGCCGGACGGTATGGCTCAGTGATCGGGAAAGACGGAGGATGCTCGTGCGGCGACGGTCTGCAGTGGTGACCACGGTGGTGTGTGGGGTACTCGCGGTGTCGGGGTGTTCCACCACCGAGAGCGGGAACGCACAGCCGAGTTCGGCTGACCCAGCGGCGGCTGCCGCGGCACTGTGGGATCCGTGCAGTCAGATCCCGGACTCGATGTTGACCAGCTTGGGGCTCGACGTGGCGTCGAAGCGATCCGGCATCCTCGGGGCAGAAGAGCCAGGCTGGAAGATCTGCGCGTGGGATGACGCTAACTACCCCTCCGGCTTTGGCATCGGTGTCTTTTCAACGATCCATACGGTCGACGAAGTGCGGGCGAAGTCGACCAACATCGAGTTCAAGGACGTCGTGATCGCAGGCCGCGACGGTGTGCAGTTCCGGCAAAGCCACTACGACGCTAACGAAGACTGCTCGATCGTCTTTCCGACGTCGACTGGATTCACGCAACTCGACATGCTCAACAGCGGCGTCAAAGAGAAGTCAGTGCCGCCATGCCAACGACTGCAACCGATCGCGGAAGCGATCGTCCCGCTCTTTCCCAAATAGAACTTTCGAAATCAGGGGGTGTCATGACTTCAGAAGACGAGAAGTCCCGCTGGCAGTATCTGAACGAAGAGGCGAAGGCAGGCCGCCTCTACCTCGACCCCTCGGTCGCGACAAGTTGTCGCGACGCAAGCAACAAGCAGATCGACCTCTTTGTCCAACTGAAGAACGACCTACAGTACGTCTCCTCCGTGTCTGGTCTCGGCCGGTTCAATGCAGCTGACGAGCTTGCAAAGATGCTCGGCATGAAGGCCATTGGCGGAGAGCGTGATTTCGACACCGCCTTCAAAGAGCACATCGAGGTGCTGACGTTGATCCGGGACACCATCGAAATCTCTGTGAAAAAGTACGAGGACCAGCAAATAGCCCAAGCGCAGGCAACAAACGCGTTGGGCAACGGCTACTGATCCACGTCTGCCGCTGACCAGTCGACCCGACAGGCAGTCACATCTGCTGCGGTGCCGCGATTCCCAACTGACCCAATCCGAGCTTCAGAGTGCGGGCACTCAACTGGCACAACGCGATTCGATTTGACCGGATCGGTTCGTCAGCCGCGAGGACAGGGCACGAGTCGTAGAAGCTGGTGTAGTCGCGGGCCAGTTCGTATAGATAGCCCGCCAGCCGGTGTGGCTCCAACGTGTCGGCCACCTCGGCGAGGACAGTGCTGTAGCCATCGAGGCACAGAGCGAGTTCCCGCTCCGCTGGTTCCATCGGCCCGCCGATATCCACGATCGCCGAGGTTGCGGCATCAGCTTTGCGCAGGATCGAACAAACCCGGGCGTGGGCGTACTGCAGGTAGACGCCGGTGTTGCCGTTGAGCGTGGTCATGCGGTCCTGGTCGAAGGTGTAGTCCTTGACCCTGGATGTCGACAGATCCGCGTACTTCACCGCACCGATTCCCGCCTGCTCGGCGATGGCATCTAGCTCCGCCGACGAAAGGTCCGGGTTCTTATCGGCGACCACCACACGCGCACGCCCGACAGCTTCGTCGAGCAGATCCATCAACCGAACCGTTCCGCCCGCACGGGTTTTGAACGGCTTGCCCTCGGGCCCGAGAATGGTGCCGTATGCGACGTGAGCGATCTCGATCGACTCAGTGAGCCAACCTGCCCGCCTTGCCGCCTCGAACACCAGCTGGAAATGCAGAGCCTGCCGTGAGTCGGTGACGTACAGCAGCCGGTCTGCGTGCAATGAGGTGATGCGGTAACGGATGGTGGCCAGGTCGGTGCTGTCGTAGCCGTAGCCACCGTCGCGTTTGCGGACCATCAGGACCGCCGGCTGATCATCGGGGCCTTTGACCTGTTCGGACAGCACGACGACCGCACCGTCACTCTCGACCGCGACGCCCTTGTCCTGTAGTTCGGCGACGGTGTCGGCGAGCTTGTCGTTGTAGAACGACTCACCGAAGTAGTCGTCCGGAGTGAGCAGCACACCGAGCCGGTCGTAGATCGCGCCGAACGCCTTCTCGGACTCCGCGACGATCTCCCGCCAACGGGACACCGTGTCAGGGTCACCGGCTTGCAGGGCAACCACACGAGTCCTGGCCCGGTCCGCAAAGCCTGAATCCGAGTCGAATTGTTTCCTGGCCGCCTTGTACAGACTGTCGAGCGCCGACACAGAGCTGGAGTCTTTATCGAGTTCCTCTGTATGCCAGGGGGATTCGGGGTGCTCGTCGATGTATTGGATGAGCATGCCGAACTGTGTTCCCCAGTCACCCAGGTGGTTCGCGCGGACGACATCGGCGCCGAGGAACCCGAAGACCCGGGCCAGGCTGTCGCCGATGATGGTGGTCCGTAGGTGCCCCACGTGCATTTCCTTCGCCACGTTCGGCGCCGAGTAGTCGATGACGACCCGTTGTCCGTCTTCGGCGGTGGGGACGCCGAGCCGGTCATCGGCCAGGCGCGCTGCGACGGATTGCCACACCGCGGTATCGGCCAGGGTGATGTTCAAGAACCCTGGGCCTGACACTTGTACATCAGCGATCACACCATCGGCGAGATCGATCTGAGTGACGAGCTCAGCGCCGAGCTTCGTCGGCGGGACACCGACCCGCTTCGCCAACGGCAGCGCGGCGTTGGATTGGAAATCCGCACGATCGGAACGTCGCACTACCGGGTCCGCATCCGCCGCTTCCGGACGGACTCGGGCGATCGCCTCCGACACAGCGGCAGCGACACGTCCGAGCAGCGGCACAACACCGGCAGAGCTCACCTTGGGTTCCTTTCGCGTGGATGGTGAACTCATTGTCCCAAGCACATCAAGCGGAATATCGGCCGCGACTCAGCAGATCGCGCCTCCCTGCACTGAGCGTGGACGGGCAGCAGGCTCGGTAGCAAGCACAAGTCACCCACAGACGTACGCTGACCTGCGAAGTCCAACGCTTTCCAGAAGGGTGTGCTGATGACCGTCACTGCTGGCCGGTTCGCTGTCGGATTGATTGCCGCGGCCACATTGGCGTTGGCAGGATGCGACGGCAATCCGCCGACGACAACACCTACGGGGTCGGTGTCGCCGACGACGGCGTCCGCGCCTTTGTTCGAGGGGCCCGCTGCGTCGACGTCGTCGACCCGCCTCCCAGAAGCCACCACCCAGGCCACTTCGACTGAGTTGACGCCGCACGCCTCACCAGCACCACCCGCATCCTCACCCGCGATCCAACAATCAGAGCCGACCTTCTTGTATTGCGAGAACGGCACCGCGATATACAGCGATCAGTCGTACGTAGTCGGGGACCCACGCTGTCCACAGCCCACCGCTAACGAAGACCCGCACGGTCGCGACTACCAGTGTGATGCGCAAGGAACCAACTGCACCTACCCCGATGGCTCTCCGGTCCCGGGTTATCGGCGGTGCGGCACACAGTGTGGTGAAGCACCGACTTCTGGTGAGGTTCAACGCAAGTGGATGGAATGCATCGCTGTGAAATCGGTGGAGCAATGTCGAGCGGAGCAGTGAGGAGTCGTCGATAAAGTCGCTGCGCCCGTTCCAGAGCCCATACCTCTGGGACGAGGAAGAACAGCCAACAGACCTGCGCCCCGCCGTGTATCTGCGAGACCGCATCTACTGTGACCAGACCCTCCGTACCCCACCCATGAAGCGCCTTGATACTAGGGTTGACCATATGGAAAAACGCGTCCAGGTGAAGATCTGTGGTATCAGGTCCGAACTCGACCTCGCTGCGGCGTTGAGTGCTCGGCCCGACGCCGTGGGGTTCATCTCTGGCATCACGCACTTCAGCGAGGACGCGCTCACACCGGAGCAGGCCGCCGCCCTGTCCGCGCAGGTATCGAGCCGAGTCGGCGCACGCTCGGTGAAGCGTGTGCTGGTCACCCACCTCGAAGACGCTGACGCGATTTTGCAGCTTGCGCAGACGGTCGATGTCGAGGCTATCCAGGTGCACGGCTTGGTGAATCGAGCCAACTTGCGAAAGGTGTACGAGCACAGGGGCAATCGCGAGATCCTGCGGGCAGTTCATGTCACCGACGAGGGTGTGTTCTCCGCCGTCGAGGATGTCGCCAAGTATTGCGACGTTATCCTTCTGGACTCGCGCACGCCCAGCCGTCTCGGGGGAACCGGGCAGACACACGACTGGAACATCAGCAAGAAGATCGTCGAAGCGATGGCCGGGCGCAAGGATGTGGCGTTGGCCGGTGGTCTCACCCCGGACAACGTAGGTCAGGCAATCGACCTCGTGCAGCCCTATGGTGTGGACGTCAACACCGGCGTCGACGACGCCGGGGGCAACAAGTCCAAGGCGGCATGTGCTGAATTCGTCAAAGCCGCGACCCGGGAGCTCGCCTCGACTTGTCGTCCAGCACAACAGCACTGAGCACCAGCGCCCCGCCGATCACCGCACCCACCGTGATCGGCGTGTTCGTGAAGATCGCACTCACCACGGCCGCGAAAACGGCTTCGTTGAGTCCGATGATGCTCGCAGTTGTCGCGTCCAGGCCTCGTAGGCCCAACCAATAGAGGCAGAAACCCGGTCCGAGCAGTAGCGCCCCGACCAGGACGAGCGATCCGGCGGTCCGGGCGTCCGGTGGATCGGTCAGGATCAGTCCGCCGCCGAGCACACTGGCCACCACCAACTGCCATCCCGCCGACGCGATCGTCGGTCGCTGTGCCGACTCCCGGGCGATGAGGCTGACCAGCAGCGCGACACACACCGCGCTACCGACCGCGAGGACACAGCCCAACAGCGCTCTGTCCATACCGATTTCAGCCGAGCTGCCCGGTACCGCCACTGCCACCGCGGCACCGACCAGCACGAACTCGACGCCGACGAGCACCGTCGGTCGGCGCCGCCCGCGCACTATCTCGGCGGCGAGCAACAGCAATGGCGCGATCAGGTGCAACGCCACCACCACGGGCAACGGTCCGCATTTCAACGCTGCGACGAACAGCAGCAAGTTGGCTGCCTCGAGCGCGCCCAATCGCACATAGAGGCCGGGCGATTCCAGCAGTGTTCGAATCGGACCTTGGCGGCGTGCACCCGCGACAAGCAGCAATGTCACCCCGCCCCCGGCAGCGACCAGCGCCGAGGAGGCGAGGGAACCCTCGAGCGCCGCCAGCGCGGCGCTCGACATGCCCCACACGAAGGTCGCCGCGAGCATGATCCACGGCGACGATCGGGTGAGCGATGACCGGACTGCGGTCAAAAAATGTAGGTCACGATAGGCAGCACCACAGCAGTGAACCCGCCGAAGACGCCCGCCGCAATAGCCCGCTGGGAGAAGTTGGGGAATCGGCTGGTCAGCCAGGCGAGTGTGCCGAACGCGAGCACGAAGGTGCCCCACACGATCAAGCCACCCGCGGCAGCACGCTCAGGGAGCGGGGCCTCCTCGGCCAGGCCCGCCTTCAACAGGGCTCCGAGCCCTACGATCGTCAATCCGGCGGCCGATGCCAGCACGAACATCGCGAAGCCCACATGGCTGTTCATCACCAGCCGGCGTGACCCCCATTCGGTCACCACCCGGCCATCGCTGTGGTGCGCGCCGTCGACCTGGCAGATCAGGTCGAAAACCCTGCCGGGGTTGACGGTTTCGGCGACCGCGGTTCGCGCGTGCACCATGGCCTCGACGGCCAGGGTCGTCGAGTATGCGGTGATGAACCCCTCGCTCGATGTCCGGAATCCGCCGCGACTCGGCAGTTGCTGAGTCATCACCTGCAAATCGAACAACGCGGTCAACGCCGCACGGACCGCCGGATGAAAGATCAGCGTGCCATCGGCGACCAGCACGGCACCGACTGCCGCATGCAGCCCGAGGTGGGTCCAGATGTGGGCGACATCGCCGCGCAGGAAATGCTCGTCCCCGTTGCAGTTGGCACCGCTGGCGAGCCCGTCGAGCATCCGTTCGATCGCCAGCTCGGATGCCCGCCGCGCCCGCCTGCCGCCCACCGACGCGTACTCGGGACGGGCCAGCACCGTGGCGATGTGTGCCGCCGAGTACAGCGGTTCGGCGCGGACGTCGTCGGACAGCATCGTCAGCGCCAGAAAGGTCACGCCGCGCAGCGTCGCCCGCGCCACTTCCACGTCGTCGGCCGCGTACGGGGCGAGTGCGTGCATCGCGGCAGTCGTCGCGGTCAGGGACACGGGGCCGACAGATCCGGACATCCGATACCCGCCCGATTCGGCATCTTGTTCCTGGATCAACGTCCTGATGCACTCGCGGACGTCGGAATCAGCGTCGGCCACCCCGAGGCAGTGCATCGCCCGCAGTTGCCACGCGATATCGATCGGACCCGTGAACTCCCCCGCACCCGCGGTGGGCGGCACGATCATCTGCCGACGTACCAGATGCAGCACCTCGGCTGCCCGCGGAACGGGAATGCCTGCCGCGGTCAGCGCGCACACCACCTCCGCGGTGTTCTGCGGATTCGGCGGCACATCATGGACCCAGCCCCAGCCTGCCCCGCCCGCGCCATCAGAGAATTGGTAACGCTCGAACCACTCGACCGCCAGTCTCATGCGTTCATCGAGATTGGACATGTCCCCACCTAACCGATCTGTGTCGAACCCATTCCAGCCCAGGTTCTTTCACTTACTAGATGCTCCCAGATGCCCATTGAGTTCACGAGCACCGTGGCGAACGACCTATGAACCCGCAGGTCCTGTCGGTGGGCGGCGTAGTGTCACGCATATCGGCGTTGCGGGTGACCAACCGGAGGTTCGCGATGGACGTGCTGCTCGGGATCGGAACACGTAAGGGTTTGTTCTTGGCTCGTAGCCGGGATGGGCGGGCCAGTTGGACGGTGTCGCCGCCGCAGTTCCCGGTGGCTGACGTGAAGGCGCTGGCGATTGATACCCGGCGGGGGACGCCACGGGTGCTTGCCGGGGTGTTGAACAGTCATTTCGGGCCCACATTGGTGGTCAGTGATGATCTCGGGGAGACGTGGAGCGAGCCGGATGACGCGCCACTGGCATTTCCCGAGGACACCGGGGCTGCGTTGGGCGGCGTGTGGCAGATTGCGCCTGCTACCGAGGCCGAGCCGGATGTGGTGTACGCAGGTGTCGAGCCGTCTGCCCTATTCCGGTCAACTGATCGTGGCCGGACGTTCGAGCTGGTCAGAGGGTTGTGGGACCATCCCCATCGGCCGCAGTGGGAACCGGGTGGTGGTGGGTTGGCCTTGCATACTGTGCTGCCGCATCCGGTCGATACGCAGCGGATGGCGGTGGCCATGTCCACCGGTGGGGTTTATCAGACTGCCGACGGCGGCGAATCGTGGACGCCGACGAACAAGGGTGTCACCGCGGACTTCATGCCCGGCGAATTGCCGGAATGGGGGCAGTGCGTGCACAAGGTCGCTCTCGACGCCGAGTCGCCGAGCACTATGTATTTGCAGAACCACGGTGGGGTGTTCAGGAGCACCGATGCGGGTGTGAGCTGGCAGTCGATCGACGGTGGGTTACCGCCGTCGAATTTCGGCTTCCCGATCGTCGCGCATCCGCGTAAGCCGGGGGTGATCTACACCTTCCCGCTGGTGGCGGATATGGATCGCTTCCGCTTTCCGCCCGATGCGGTCTGCGCGGTGTATCGCAGTGCGGACGGCGGCGAGACGTGGTCGAAGCTGAACGACGGCCTTCCCACGGTCCCGTTCTGGGCTGCGGTCATGCGCGATGCCATGTGCGCCGACGACGCCGACCCGACCGGCATCTATTTCGGCACCCGCAACGGCGAAGTGTATTGCAGCGCGGACGAAGGCGACCATTGGCAGCTCGTGGCCGACAAGCTGCCCGACGTGCTGTGCGTGCGCGCCGCGGTCATCGGATAGCGCGATGGCTCGCGTCTGCCTGCCCTCCATGCTCCGCACCTATGTCGACGGCGCCAAGGAACTCGATGTCGACGGTGCGACTCTGCAACAGGTCCTCGATGCGCTGCGCGAACGATCACCCGGTTTGGAGCGCCGTCTCCGCGATGAACGCGGGGTTTTGCGCCGGTACGTGAACTTCTATATCGACGGTGACGAATGCCGTCTTCTCGACGGCCAGGACACCGCTGTCGGCGCACGTACCGAGGTGATGATCATCCCGTCGGTTGCCGGCGGATGAAGCCTATTCCATTGGGGTGCAATGAATCCCGCTACCGGTAATAGGGCGTTGCCTGCACCCAATGGAACCCCCGTGAAACAGCCGGGAACTGCGTCAGGTCGACCTGGTCCAGCTGCATCCGTACCGGACGTCCACCGAGGATGCCCTCCAGAATCAGCCGATCCGATTGTGGCTGTACATAACTGAATGTCGCGAGCTTCCACTGGTGTGCCGTGTCTTTCGACAGCGTGATGCTGTGCTGGTCGGTGTCGATTCGAGCGGGGAAGGAGACCAGCGAATCATCCAGCCGCTGCACGGTCATGCCCTGGGGGATATCGAAGATGATGCGGCGGAATCGTTCGGTGGCGCTCGGCATTGTGCTGTTGGACGGTGATCGGCGGAAGTCGACCAGTGCGGGCACCTGCTCGCCCGCGATCGAGTACTCGGTGACGTTCCAGATGCCATAGAGCGGCGACTTGGGCCGTGCGTTGCCGTAGGTGCGCCAGCCGTCGTATGCCTCGACGGTCGTGGCACCGAGCAGCCACACTCCCATCAGCACCTGGGCTGCCAGCAGTATTCGGTTGCCACGCGCAGTGGACAGCAAGGGTGTCGACGTTCGAGCTACGACGGTGCGGCCGAGTAGGGCCCGAACGATCCGGATCACATCCGGTGCGGCCAATACTGTTGCGTACAAGAACAATTGCAGGGCGAACAGCTTCACCGGCACATCGAACGTGAGATTCATCAGGAGCACCTGCAACGCCACAATGACAGCAAGAACAGACCCGATCCCCGCGGTCACCGGCAGGATGAGAAGAAGCGCCGCGACGACTTCCGCCGCACCCAGTGCCATCTCATACGGCTCCGACAGCGACGACTGCGCCCACAGCACCGCCATCGGGCTCATCTGACCGAACGGTTCGACCAGTCGCTCGAGATTGAACGACATCTGCGACGGCAGCACCTTGATCATCCCGTACAGCACAAGGGCGCTCGCCAGGGAGATTCGCAACAGCAACCGGAACCACTCGTACAGTCGCGTGTAGTTCGGGCGGCGCCGGTCGAGGACCGACCAGGCGGCGGTCACCGGCACGGCAACCAGGAGCAGGGTGAAAACAGCCACCCATTTCGCCGCTGTGTCTCCGCTACCGGTGACCGTGTAATCGATGGGTACACCGAAGATCTGGGTGCCGACCCAATCGGTGAGCGGATGCAACGCCGTCCATTCGGCGACCTCGCTCACCATCTCCTGTGGCACACCGAGGGTGCGCAGCAGCGCGTGCAGCAGCCACACCCCCGCCATCCCGACACCGACAACGATGAACCCGAACCGGAAGAGCACGCGGACCGCCGGATGCCACCGCGCCACAGCCTCCCGCTCGATGCCATCGACCTCGGGCTCCCGCTGAGCCAACACCCCTGTAACCATCCGTCACTCCTACGGTCGAAAGCCGTGCGGGTGAGACGCTATGGCAGCAGGCGTGACTCGGAAATCCAGCAAAGTCGTTGCCCCGAGCATTCGGGTCAGGCGTCAATTCACAACGGTCCACACATTGGTGTCCGGCCCCTGGCCGAGGCAGAACATCTCCTCACCGTCGGGCGATGTCGCAACACCCGAACCCACCTCGCAGGGAGCACCCGGAGTGCGAGTACCGAGCAGGGACACCGATTGCACCCATTTCGCGCTCGGGCCCCCGGCTTTGGTGCATTTGAGGGTGCTTCCGTCAACCGCGGTGGCGTAGTCGTCGCCGGGCGGGGTGCACGCGACACCGACTGCGGGTGTCGTCTTCTTCGGTGTGGGCACCGTGGTAGGCACTGCTGTAGTGGAGCTTTCGGGCGCGAGCTCCGGCGTCGTGGCGGGAAGTCGAGCGGCGGCCGAGGGTGTAGTGGTCGCGGTGGCGGGTGCCAGGGCGGTGACCGGTGCCGGAGCGGTCGCGAGCGCAATGGTGACTTTCGCCGGTGCCGGGGTGACGAAGCGCGGCGCGTCCATCGGGGCGCTTTCGTCCTGGACCAGCGGAACGAACTGCAGCGCGACGATTTCGGGGTAATGCCGCGGATGTGGCGGCAGGTGTAGTCGGCGAATCGACGCTCCCGCACCCGGTTACACCGGCCAGAACGGCCAAGACGGCGACAGGTGCCAGATGACGTTGCATGAACAGAATCCCCTCGTACGGAAGCGAACCGGACAGCTTGGCACGACGGAGCACACGGCTGGAAATACGTCGATCGCATGACCGCGGTCGGGCCGAGGCTCGCGGCAGTGCAACAGATCAGCAGGAAAGCCCGCCCCCAGCGCGGGCGCCGATCCACATGCCTGCGCAGTCGATGTCAAACTATGTTGGTACTCAACGCATTACGGCTCCAATAGCTGTGCGGAGCCGGCATCCGGAGGGGGATCGATGCCGAATATTCATCGCGAGCGGGTAGCACGGTGGGCGGAGCGCACACTCGCCGAACAGCGACAGTTGACACCGGGGCAGCGTCGGTTCCTGGCAGGGCTGCTCACTGTGCGTGGCTGGCATCTGCTCGTGGACAGCGGTTCGCCCGTGCCCGATCGGATCGCGGCGTACGCGCTGGGGCGCACGGGGGTTTTCGCACTCGTGTTCACCGAAGCGCTGCCCAGCTCGGCCGAGGTCCTGAAGATCCGCGGCGAGGCCGAACGGACCTTCGCCAGGCTCGTTGTCGGCGGGGCCCAGTTCGTACCGCATTCCGTCGATGTCGTGCTGCTCATGCCGCGCGGCGCGCGGGCTACCTCGGACGGCCGCTATCTCGTCGTCGACGAGGCCGGTTTCGTCGAGACGCTGGCCCGCCGTGAGAAGCGGATGCGCGCTGAACGGGTCAGCGAGCTCGCGGCGACCGCTGCGGAGAAGCTCCCCACGCATCGCTACCTCTGTGCCGACGATGCCCCCGAGGCCGAGACCATCGACGCCGGTGGCCTATTCGACCAGGAGGACCTCCGCGAGGACGCGAGATCCTCCGCGCTTGCCAGACCGTTCAGCGACTGGATGACGTTCCTCGACCCCGATCAGGTGCCGCTCGTCCATGCCACCTTCACCGGCCCGGCCCGGTTCAGCGGTCCGGCGGGCACCGGAAAGTCGGTCGTCGCGTTGCAGCGCATGGCGCACTTCGCCAAGCGCAACCCTGGGCGACTGCTCTTCACGACATTCGTCAAGAGCCTGCCCGCCTACCATGAGCGAGGCTTCGCGCAGATCGCGCCACACGCCGCCGGGCGCGCCGAGTTCACCGGGCTGCATGCGTGGGCGATGGCGTTCCTGGACCGCCGCGATGTCGCATTCCGGTTGAACGACAAAGCCGTCGATGCCGCGTTCGCCAAGTCGTGGCAAGGTGCCCGCGGCGTGTTGGGGCGGGTCGAGGGCACCGACCACGGCTACTGGCAGGACGAGATCAATCGGGTCATCAAGGGCCGCGGGATCACCGATCTGGAGTCGTACAAGCGCGTGCAGCGGGTGGGTCGCGAGGGAATCAGCCTGCGGTCGACCCGCCGTCAATTCGTCTGGGAGCACTGGTATCAGCCCTACCAGGAAGTCCTGGACGCGCGGCATGCCCACGACTTCAACGATGTCATCTCCCTCGCCGTCGACGAACTTCGAGCCCGCCCGCTCGACAGCACCGAGGCGTACGCCATGGTCGTCGTCGACGAAGTGCAGGACTTCACTCTCCGGCAACTGCAGCTGGTGCACCAGATAGCGGGCGGCGGCCCCGACGCACAGCTGCTGCTGGTCGGCGACGGACAGCAGCAGGTCTACGCCGGGGGTTGCACCCTGTCCGAGGCCGGGATCCCGCTCGCCGGTGGGCGTGGTCGCGTGCTGCGGAAGAACTACCGCAATCGTGAAGCGGTGCTGCGGTATTCACAACGTATCGAGGCGGGCAACACCGTCGATGATCTCGATGGCGGGGCCGGCGTCATCCTTCGTGACAGCGATCCCACGCTGCCGGACGGCCGGGCAGCCGACGTTCACATCCCCCGTCGCGACATCGACGGGCTACTCCCCCGCGCGCTCCGTGACGCACACCTGCCGCCGGGGGCCGAGATCGCCGTGATCGTCAACTGGCCGAGCGAGGTCACGCGATACCTGCGGGTGCTGCGCCGGGCGGGCATCAAGGCTGTCTCGCTGGAGAACTACGACGGCTCGCAGGTCGAACCGGTCAAAGTTGGCACGGTACGCCGCGCGAAAGGGATGGACTTCGCCGCCGTCTTTCATATCACCGAGGAACCACCGACCGACCTGGACGCGCTGTCCGGCGGCGCCAGGGATCGAGCCGAGATGCTCGCCAGACAGCTACTCGTCGCCACCAGCCGCGCCCGCGACTATCTCTGGGTCGCCTACCTGTCGGACTGAACTGGGAGGATCAGAACTGTGTACGACAACCCGCGCGCGTGGCTCATCCGGTCGGGCCGTGACGGCCAGCGCGAACACCGCGCACTCGACGAGGGCCTGGCCATCGTCGGCTGGGACGAAATGGGCGACCTCAGCCGCTATCGAACCTGGGAAGAGCTCAAGGCAGCACTGCGCGAGAAGTATCCCCTCGCTACCCCCAATGTGGTCGGCAACTGGGCTGGGCAACTCTGGAAATTCGGCACCGACATCGCGAACGACGACCTGGTTGTCATGCCGCTGAAGCTGCAAACCGGCTATGTCGCGATCGGGCGGGTGGTCGGCCAGTACGAGTATCGCGAGGCCGAGCCCGAGGAATTCCGCCAGGTCAGGAAGGTCGACTGGCTGCGAACCGACATCGTGTGGGAGGCGTTGCGGCCCGACCTGCGCGCCAGTCTCGGCTCGTTGCTCACCGTCTGCGGAATCCACCGCAATCATGCGGCCGCTCGCATCGCCCATCTGGCCGAGTTCGGGACGGATCCCGGATTCGACAGTGACGAGGTGGCCACCGATTCGGTCCAGCTGCTCGCCGAGGCGAGTTCCCATGCTGCGGGCAATCCCCGTCAACTCACCATCCGCAGTCTGCTCGAGCACTGGCAGTTCGAGCGGCGGACCGCGGCGGCGATCGAGGTGATCAAATCCGCCCTCGCCGAGAACGGGCTCACCACCCGGCCGCCGTTCACCGAGGGTGCGCTCAGCGACATCGTCACCATCGTGCCGCTCGATGCCGAGCCCGACACGGTCGCCGATCTCACGGCGGACAGCGAAGTCCGGCAACGGGATTCCAGCGCGGTGGAGAACGTCTCCGACCCGGAACCGATGACCCGTCGGCTGGGGGATCTGCCCGCGACGCTGACGTCGGTGCCCTCGCATGTGAACCTGACCGTCGCGAAGACGACCATGGTGCGTCATCAGTTCTCGCAACTCGCCGTCATCGATCAGGACGGGACCTATCACGGCGCGATCACCTGGGAATCTATCGGCCGAGCCCATATCTCCGGTGACCACCCGACCCTGGCCGAAGCGACCGTGCCCGCCGTCGTCGTCGACCACGACGCTCCGCTGCTCGACCAGATCGACGCCATCTACGACAACGGATTCATCTTCGTGCGCAGCCCTGACCGCGCGCGCGTGACAGGCATCCTCACCGCATCGGATCTCACCCACCAATTCGGCATGCTGGCAAAGCCTTTCGTGCTGATCGAGGAGGCAGAGAACCGGCTGCGCCGCGCCGCCAACGATCATCTCGATCCCGACGACATCAAAGCCGCGGCCCCCAAGAACAGGCGCGCCCACACCACCGAAGCGGCGCACCTGACCTTCGGTGGCTATGTGTACCTACTGCGCGACCCGGTTCGCTGGCGCAAGCTCGGCTGGCGCCTCGATCACAGTCAGGTCCTGGAGTTGGTGGAGCAGGTGCGCGATGTACGGAACGAGTTGATGCACTTCGCCACTGATCCGTTGTCGGCGGGGCAGGAAGCCGCGGTGCACGGTCTGCTGCAACTCCTGCGCACCGCCGAACCCAATCCCTGAGCACAGGGGTGCGGCCGCTACCCGCTGACGGAGAAGGGGAAGATCGGCAGTTTCGCCAGTTGTTCTCCGGGCTTCATGACGAACGAACGTCCAGTGCAGTCGCCGTTCTCCCAGAATGTCTGCGGGACACTGCCGCCGTTGACCACCGAGCCGGCGCCCCGCGGGCCGAGACTGGCGACGCCCAACTCCAGGCAGCTTTCCGGTCCGATCGAGGGCACCTCACCGTGCGGTAGCGAGTGAAGCAAGTCCTTGAAGTCGGGCATGTCCCACCAACAGACCGTGCCGGCGGGGCATGGCTGCGTCAGCAGAGCTGTCGGCGTGCGCGCCGAGATCGTCGCACTCACAGTCGGTTTCACTACGGTAGGTACGACCGCCGTGGTGACATCGACCGGCGCGGCCGGTTGGGCGACCGACGTCACGGCACTGCCTTTCACCGGCGCATCTCCGCTGGCGTCGGGTTGAAACGCCATGAAGACCAGTGCTGCGCCGACGACCCCCGCGACGAGAAACCCACCGGCCACCACCAATTGCACGGTGCGGCGCTTCTCCTTCGTGCCCTTGCTGCTCACCTCGGCGTCACGTCGCCACACACCGAAGTTGGTACTGGAACGCACTTGGCGGGTGTACGACTCGTTCTGGGTGCTGCGATTCTGCGCATCGAGGCTGGCACGACCATGGACGTGCGCCTTCGGCTCGCCCTCGTTGGGCGGGAGTTCTGCACTCACACGCACAGGCTAGTCCCAGACGGCCAGACAGGTTGGGAGAAGCCAAGATTGACCGCGGGGATGGCCGGCTGGAAAACGCAAAAAGGCCCTCCAACCGAAGTTGGAGGGCCTTTCGCAAAGATGTTCCGGCAGTGTCCTACTCTCCCACACCCTGTCGAGTGCAGTACCATCGGCGCAGGTGGCCTTAGCTTCCGGGTTCGGAATGGGACCGGGCGTTTCCCCACCGCTATAACTACCGTAACTCTATGAAACCAGATAGCGCGACACTACGGTCACCCGAATCAACCCCCCGAAAAGGATCGACACAAGTTCCCCTCATGTCTGCTGCAGTGTCTGTTGTTTCAGAAACCGCACAGTGGACGCGTAACACCTTCGTAGTAAGCCCTCGGCCTATTAGTACCAGTCACCTACACCAGTTACCTGGCTTCCAATTCTGGCCTATCAACCCCATGGTCTGTAGGGGGCCTTAACCCATCAAGTGGGAGAGAAACCTCATCTTGGAACAGGCTTCCCGCTTAGATGCTTTCAGCGGTTATCCCTTCCGAACGTAGCCAACCAGCAGTGCTCCTGGCGGAACAACTGGCACACCAGAGGTTCGTCCGTCCCGGTCCTCTCGTACTAGGGACAGCCTTCCTCAAGTTTCTTACGCGCGCGGCGGATAGAGACCGAACTGTCTCACGACGTTCTAAACCCAGCTCGCGTGCCGCTTTAATGGGCGAACAGCCCAACCCTTGGGACCTACTCCAGCCCCAGGATGCGACGAGCCGACATCGAGGTGCCAAACCATCCCGTCGATATGGACTCTTGGGGAAGATCAGCCTGTTATCCCCGGGGTACCTTTTATCCGTTGAGCGACACCGCTTCCACTTGCCGGTGCCGGATCACTAGTCCCGACTTTCGTCCCTGCTCGACCTGTCAGTCTCACAGTCAAGCTCCCTTGTGCACTTGCACTCAACACCTGATTGCCAACCAGGCTGAGGGAACCTTTGGGCGCCTCCGTTACATTTTGGGAGGCAACCGCCCCAGTTAAACTACCCACCAGGCACTGTCCCTGAACCAGATCATGGTCCGAGGTTAGAAGTCCAATACGATCAGAGTGGTATTTCAACGACGACTCCCACAACACTAGCGTGTCGCTTTCACAGTCTCCCACCTATCCTACACAAACCGTACCGAACACCAATACCAAGCTATAGTGAAGGTCCCGGGGTCTTTTCGTCCTGCCGCGCGTAACGAGCATCTTTACTCGTAATGCAATTTCGCCGAGTCTGTGGTTGAGACAGCAGAGAAGTCGTTACGCCATTCGTGCAGGTCGGAACTTACCCGACAAGGAATTTCGCTACCTTAGGATGGTTATAGTTACCACCGCCGTTTACCGGGGCTTAAATTCTCAGCTTCGCC